>NZ_RZSN01000085.1:0-24506 GCF_003997315.1 Mesorhizobium sp. M1A.F.Ca.IN.020.04.1.1 | reverse complement strand
CCTCGATCAGGGCGTAGGCCGCCGCCAATCCGGCCGCGCCGGCGCCGATCACGATCGCGCCTTCGAGGATCGCCGGCTCGCCGGTCCAATCCGACGAGATTTCCGCTTCCATGCCCATTCTTGTCTTTATCGTCGTCATGGCTCTCACGTGCCACGGCCATGTATCCGACATATGCCGCTGACGAGGCAATGGGAATAGGCCGTGGTTGCAAAGAGCCCGGCATTGTGTCGCGGATAGGGAGATTATCCGTTGGCGGGGTCGGCGTGGCGATGCACAAGCTTGAACGCGCCGTCCTCCAGCCGGAACACTTCCGTCACCCGCAAGGTCATCTCGGCCGGCTGTCCGTTCTTGCCCATGCGCGCCTTCGCATGCTGCAGTCCAGTCCAGAAGGCGAGATCGCCGCTCGCGGAGGCCTGCAGCACCTCGATGTCGGTGCTGCCGCCTTGGTGGAAGCTGGCGGCGTCGCGCTCGTATCGGCCGGCAACGGCATCGGCGCCTTCGAGATGGTCGCCGCGCGGCGAAAAGAAGGTGGCCGGCTCGCTATGCGTCACGATTGCCTTTAGCGATGTAGCATTGCCGTTGACATAATCCTCGGCGATCTTCTCGCGGTGCTTCATGAAGGCGTCGAAGGACGAGCCGCCCGGCCGCACGGTTCTGATCCACGTCTCCAGCGCCTCGATGAAACCTTTCAGGAGGGCGGCCGTGTCGCTGTTCTTAATCGCGCCGCTGTCGTCGAGCAACTCGGCGACATTTCCGATATAGGCCTCCGGCTGCTGCATCACCGGCATGTCAAGGAAGACAAAGCTCTGCCTGAGCGCCTGGTTGGAACCGAAGGCGCCGATCTTGCCTGGGCTCACGCTGACGACGCCGGCGGGCAGGCCTTTGAAGACGCTCTTGCCAGAGGGGCGTGAGCCGACGTCGAGGGCGTTCTTCAGGCAGCCCGGGATCGAACGGTTGTATTCCGGCGTGACGAACAGCACCGCGTCGCATTCCCCGATGGCGGCGCGGAACGCCGACCAGGCGGCAGGCGGCGTCTCGCCCTCGAGATCCTGATTATACAAAGGCAGCTCGCCGATCTCGATGAAGCGGCAGCGCAGCGAATCCGGTGCGCGGGCCGCCAGCGCCTTGGCGATCTTGCGGCTGTAGGATTGGGCCCGCAGACTGCCGACAAGCACGGCCAGCTGCAGGACGGGATGTTCGGTTGTCATGGTCATGGCGGACTGTCCAGGCTTGTTGAGGGCATGGCGACGCGAGGCGGACATAACGAAGGCCCCGCAACCTTGGACCTTTGGCCGAAGCGGCTGTGCTGTTCGCCTCTCTTTTCGGTTAATGTCCGGGCTGGCGCGAGGTTCCGACCTCCGCTGGCCAAGCCGTGGCTGCGTATGGCCTTGCCGCCGGCGCCGTTGCACAGTATTGACGGGCTGGCGCGTGGCCTAAGGCTCCCATTCGGCCTTTTGGCGCGCGCTAAATGATTGCCCGGTCTTCGGGCGGCAAAGAGGTGGCCATGTCCGCGCGCATTTTCAGCCCAGCCAAAACCGCGATGCAGTCCGGCAAGGCCAAGACCGGCCACTGGGTGCTGGAATTCGATCCAGCCCAGCGCAAGAAGATCGACCCGCTGATGGGTTACACCTCGTCCGGCGATATGCTGAGCCAGGTGCGGCTCACCTTCGATACCAGGGAAGAGGCGGTCGCCTATGCCGAGAAGGAGGGCATTGCCTATCGTGTCGAGGAGCCGAAGGAGCCGAAGCGCCGGCAGATTTCCTATTCGGACAATTTCCGCTATGACCGCAGGACGCCCTGGACGCATTGAGCAATCCGAGCAAAAGTCCTCAGCGGTTTTCCGTCCGGAATTGCGTAACAAAATCGGAGCGGATCATCCTTTTAGATCCATCCGCATAGTCGCATCAGCCGGCTCCGGCCGGCCAGCGGTCCCGTAGCTCAGCTGGATAGAGCACCGGCCTTCTAAGCCGATGGTCGCAGGTTCGAATCCTGCCGGGATCGCCATTAATTTCAACCACTTAGCTGCTATTGCTTTGAAAAGCTCCAACTCGCCAACAAGGCGAGTTTCATCTTGGTCGTTCTCACGGATGGCAGAGGCGGCGGGCACGTGCTTGATCGCACCCTGCGTGGGAACCAAGATCAAGCGGACCACATGCGTCGCTGGTGCCATAGGTCTACGGGAGTTCGCCAAAGACGATATCGAGCGGCTTTTGCGATTTGCTGGGCAATTGTCGCGTCGCCGTAGAGACTGAAGAATTGACGAACACGCTGCCCGGCGAACAGCTTTTTGCCCCGCGTGTTGTAGTTCCTGATTTTCAGGCGATGCGGACTGACGGTTCGGCCATCTTGGGATAAGGCGATGCCAATGCAGAACTGCTCAGCAGCATCTATCTTGGCGATCTCGTGAACGGCGAGCATCGGAAGATAGGCATCGAGCAAGGCAGGAAGGTTGTCGCGGTGCACGCCAAGGACGCCACTATTCCACATCGGTTCATGGCCGGTCACAACATGGTCGCCGACCCGAACACCTTTGCCCTCCAGCCGCGGGCACCACGCATGCGGCCCCTCGCAAAGACGCATGATTGAATGGCCGGGCCTAATAGCCCCGAAGGCTCGGGACAGGTCTCCGACCGGGTACATATCCGTGTCCATGAAAAGCAATCGGTCAGCGCGCTTCAAAAGCTCGATAAGGCCCCCAGCCTTGATCCCGAAATGATAGCGCCAATCGAAGGATAGCTCCTTCTTCTTCTCGGCGCTCACAAGAATAGTCTCAAGCGGGTATCCACGGAAGAATGCCGGCTTGTCAGTTGCCACGATAATCCTGGCTTTCGGGCTATGGTGAAAAAGCTTGAGTGCGCTGAGTAGCGCACCGAGGTGATAAAGCTCGTTATCGCCATAGGCGATGTAACCAAAGACATCATTCATTCAGTCAAGTCGTCATTCTGTTAAGTTGAAAGGGCGGTTCGCTCCACTATCAACACTCGCGGCCCCAATCCAGCGCAAACACAACACCAACAGAGGAAAAAATGCGGCGATCAAAGTCTTCGGCAATCTGGTCTCAAACTGAAGACCACTCGCCCGACTTTGGGAAATTCCTGAGCTTGTGGATTTGGCCCATCTGCGGCTATGTCGCTATGGTGCTGGAGGGCGGGGCTTCAGAATGTCCGTATTGTCCAACTGGTTGAGGAACGCTCGGTCGAAGCTGCCGGAACACGTGACGGTGGGACGCCACACTTATGGCTTGTCACGACGGAAGGTCTTTTTTCCCTCGAAGGAGGCCCCACTGACGGTCGGGGCTTTCTGCTCGATCGCGGGTGACGTGCTTTTCATGTGCTCCGGCCAGCATTTGACCGATCGCGCCACGACATTTCCGATCCACAGCCGGATGCTGAAGCAATCAGATCCCGTCCGAAATGGCGGCAGACCGAGCGGCGTCACGATTGGCAATGATGTTTGGATTGGTCACGGCGCCATAATATTGCCAGGTGTGACGATCGGCGACGGCGCAGTGGTCGGCACCGGGGCCGTGGTCACCAAGGACGTGGCGCCTTATGCGATCGTTGGGGGCTCTCCGGCCCGACTGATCAGATATCGTTTCTCTGAGGATGTAATTTCGAAGTTGCTGGCAATCCGGTGGTGGGAATGGGACGACGAAAAGATCAAAAAGGAAGCCGGCGCGCTCACCGGTCCCATCGAGGCTTTCATCGGCAGGCATTTTGTGGCAGGCATCGCCTCAGTGTAGTGCGGCTGGGATAAACATTCGGCGGCTCAGCTGGATATTCACGGTCGATTTTGAAAGACCCTTGGTACGAAGCTCGATATTACGGAGGTAGGCTTGCAGCGCCCATGCTACTTCTTGGCCGCGGATAGCAAGTATTTTCCCTATGCATGCCTGGCAACGCGCCGGATACTGGATGTTTCCGCGCCAATCGATGGCTTCATTCTCCACGTGAAGGCTGATGAGAGCGATATCCAAGTCGCGAGGCGGTTGCTTGGCGACAGAGTAGCGTTGCTCGACGTGTCCGACTTCATGGAACGCGTTGGCTTCCGCTTCGGTACCTACAGCATCGCCGCCTATGTCCGCCTGTTCGCGGACCTGCTACCGCAATTCGACGGTTATGGTCGGATCGCCTACACCGATTGTGATGTCCTGTTCAATCGTGACATCAACGACCTGGCCTGCCAGGAGCTCGACGCGCCGCTGCTGGCGGCGCACGACGACTACATGTACTTCCGGCCGTCGTATCGCAGAACCTTCAGGATGCAGCCGGGCGCGCCATACTTCAATTCCGGCGTGGTGGTCTTCGACATGGATGCGGTGCGCCTGGAAGGCCTCCTGGAACGGACGCGCCGGACCGCGATCCATCGACAAATGAACGACCAGAACGCGCTTAATGTCGCCTTCGAGGGCAAATGGCAGACGATGCACCCGAACTGGAATCTGATGTCGAATGGCGCCCGGGATTATCGGTTTTCTCAGGCCTATGCACGGCATTTCGCGGGCGGCAAGCCTTGGGGCAGCCAGATTGGAGTCGAGCTTGAAGCCCTCAAGATCTGGCGCGATCTGGCAGAGGATACGCCTTGGAATAAGCCCTTCCGGCAGCGGCTGCCGTTCGAGCGCGGGATAACGAAACGCTTCCTCCGGCGCTTCGATGCCGTCGGTGGTCTCTTCGGTAACGACGTGCATCGCCGCCGCGCGCGCTACGACGGGGCGAAAATGCACCAGATCTACGCAAGGCAGGCGGAAGAGGGCGCGATGGCCGTACAATTCCCGGAGGTGCTCGGCGGGTTTGGCTGATCTTCTTTCCAAATCGGCCGCATCCTGTGGATATTAGCCGCCCGTTCACCATGACTCTCTCTTTGCATTGAGCGCCGGCGGCCGGCTCGTTGAAATGGCACAGCCTGAACAACAGGCGCCCCCGAAAGTCCAGCGGCCGGCGTTTTCATGTATCCCCGTCAGGATGTCCGCAACGGCGTGCTGAAAAGTATGCGTCGGTCGCTGCTCTCACTCGCCGGGATGCCGCAACCGATACCGCACAAAATCAAGCCCGCCCCGGCGATGGGAAGCCGGAACGGGCTCGGCTTGGGTCTGGAACCCGTGTAGTCAGGAGACTACGGGGAAGTAACAGGTCGGCGGCTGCAATGTTCCGAAGTTTCTGGCTTACGGGCCGCCGGGAGCAAGTCCGGGTGGCGGATTTTCCGCACGGGATCGCGACACGGCTTCGGCCAGCAGGCCGGCGGCCTTCGCTGCCTTGCGCAGGGTTTTGCGGGCTTCGGTAGGACTTCTCAAGCCGTCGAGCGCGTCGCGGCAGACGCGGCTTGCCGACCGCCAGGCGCGGTCGCGCGCCCGCCTTGGCCAGCGCAGGTCGAGGCATTCGACTGCCTCGAAGCAGCTTGAGACCTTGCGATGTCCGCTTGGTTCGAAATCGATCACGACCGGCTCGGAAAACCAGACGTCGTTCATCACATGCTCCGTTCGTATGTTGGTCTTTTGATAAGCAACGGCGCCGGCAGGCGCCTGTTGGGATGCGGGCCCCCGGATGATCGGCGGACCCGCGCATTAACCGAAAACTGCCGATGAGGTTCCGGACAATTTTAGAGATTAGCGATGGGCGGCCGGAGCTGGCTCACGCAGCGGATTCATTGCGCCGGCGCGCCGTCAAAAAACGTGTGACAACGTCACTGGCCCCGCTGTCGTCCGCGGCGAGATCGGAGCCGACAGGCGGATGAACGCGTCAGGCAGCGGTTTCGGCCGGCGCGGAAGCGTCCGGTCAATTCGCGCATCGGTCGCTCTTCTGCAGAAGACAGGATGCCGCCTTGGAACTATTCGACCAGCACATGCGCTTCGCGCGCGGCGCTGATGAAGGCTTCCCTGGCGTTGTCGGCCGGAACGTCGCCGCTCATTGCCCGGCGGCAGGCGCGCAGCGCCGCGCCATGCTGCGCGCTGCCGGCGCCGCGCCATTGGCCCGTCAGCAGTTCCACAGCCTGCTGGGCGTTGGAAATGTGTCGGATCGAGCCTGCCACGCCGACGGCGACTTCGACCGGCCTGGAAAACCATCCCTGGATCATCGCGAAACCCCTAATGCGTTGTGAGCGGATGATAAACGCGCCACCGCGCGGCAAGTTTCATCCCGATATTTCAACAGGATGTGAGCAGCGCGCCGGTAGCGGGCGTGGCTGACGCCTATCTTCCGAGCGGCTTGCGGGACAGTTCGATGAGTTCCGTCTCATCGGTGATGCCGGCCATGTAATTGGCGATGATGCGGGAGGCTCGCGCCTCCTTCTGCTCTTCGGTTTCTCCATCGATGCGGCCGCTCTCGAAGACACGCCCCAACAGCGCCGTCTCGGCGGGCGTGAATGTGTTTCGCGACATGTTGGACACGGGCTTCTTCCTCCAGCTCATGTCCCCCTTGCTCCCCGGCCAAATATTAGCACGGGTTCGGAAACGGGGTGAGTCCTCAAGGAAACGGCGACAACGTGCGTCTTTCGCGGCCCCCGGCCGGTCAGGTTTTCGTCTCGTTGTGTGCTCGACGGCATGCCGGAGATGGGGCCAGCTTCGCTATCTTGCTGAACGGACGAAGCGCTGATACTCATTAGCGGCGCGGAATTATTCCGAGTCTGCGCCAACTTGCGCCGCGCAACAACGCGGCGCAGGCTGTCCGAGACCAAGATCCCGACGTGGTGGCAACCGGGTTACGGAGGGTTTTGGTCGAACAAAGAAGCAGGGCAGGTTCCGACTGCGTGTCGGAGCAGGCCCATCAAATGCTCTGGAATTCCGAAGCCATTGCCCCCGTGGCCTCGGAAGAGCATGAACATGGGGAAACCGATGGTGACCAAGAAACTTACCGCCAACGCAGAAAGCGCGGCAGCCTTTCTTGCGGTAATGGGCAACGAGAAGCGTTTGCTCATTATGAACTACCTGGCCGAGGGCGAATTGTCTGTCGGCGCGCTCGCCGACAAGGTTGAACTCAGCCAGTCCGCACTCTCCCAGCATCTGGCCAAACTGCGCAGGTTTGGCCTGGTCGACACCCGCCGCGACCGCCAGATGGTCTATTATTCCTGCAAGTCGTCCGCGGCGCGCGAGCTCCTCGTTCTGCTCGACGGGCTGCTGACCATGGACAGGCCGCTCGCCGGCCCGGCCCGGCAGGCTCTTGTCGAAAGAATGCGGCCGCCGCAGGCCGCTTGAACGGCTCCGACCGCAGGCGAGGGCGAGCAGCCTTCGCCTGCTTCGCCTGCGCGGCGCGCCCTCTGAGGGCGCGATGCAAACAGGATGGCAATGCGCCGGCCGGCATACCTGCCCTGGCGGCACTTTATGATCACTTCATTCGCCGGGACGCGATCCTGGCCAGAATGCTGCTGCCGGGGAAACCGGTAGCGGCCGGATTTCGTCATGTCGTCACGGGCTGGCCGTCGTCGCCGATCGGGCTCGACTTCTCGCGCTCTTCCCATCACTTTTGATTGAAGGATGCTGCGCCGGCGCGGTCGCGGATGCTCACAAGCCGATGATATTATAGCACTTTTCTGCCGCCGCCGACCGCTCCAGGCGGGCCGAAGTTTACGGATTTGTAAATCGCGCGCCGGACTTCGGGTGGCTAGACTTTTGCGCGATCCACACCCCCGGATCACCACGGGCCAGACTTCCACTTTGGCACCGTCAGAGGCTCGTCGCTCCCGGCGGGCCTCTTTCGTTTTGGGGACAAAGCCGCGGATTTACGGTGCGGCTTGCCGGCGCGCAATCATGCTGCGCACGGCGAGCACCAGCACGGTGATGATGATCAGGATCACCGAAAGGGCAGCGATCGCCGGATCGATGTTGTCGCGCAGTCCCATCCACATCAGGCGCGGCAGCGTGATGGCGTTCACCGAGGTGATGAACAGCGTCACGCCGATCTCTTCCCAGGAGAGCACGAAGGAGAGGAGCGCCGCGGTGACGATGCCGAACTTGATGTTGGGCATGATGATGCGCGTCGCGCGCTCCCACACACTGGCGCCCAGGCCTCGTGCGGCGAGGTCGATGCGCCGATCGAGCTGGCTGAGCGAGACCAGGATCAGAACGGTGGCGAAGGGCACCGTCATCACCGAATGCGCCATCGCGACACCCAGCCAGGTGTCGTAACCGAAGAAGGACGAGATGCCGGAGACCGAGGTGAGCAGGAAATACAGGGTCACCGCCGAGACCACCGGCGGCACCACCATCGGCAAAAGCACGAAGCCGACCAGGGCGGCGGTGAAGCGCGGCTGGAACATCCACACGCCGAGACTGAAGGTGAGCGCGAGCGCCGTGGAAATCGCGCTGCTGACCACACCGATGCGGATCGAGAGCAGGATGGACTCCAGCCAGCGCGGATCCTCGATCAGCGAACGGTAGTGGCGCAGCGACAGTTCGCCGGTCGGCATGGTCAACATGCGGCTCGGCGTCAGCGACACCGGGATGACGGCGAGCAATGGCATAAGCAGAAACAGCGCCACCAGGACGGCGAGGATGAGCGAGACGGGACCGGGGCGGTAGGTGGGCATCTTGCTACACCAATTGCTTCGGTTTGACGTAGCGGAACAAGAGCGCCATCAGCGCGCCGACGAACACCACCAGCACGACGCTGATTGCCGCGCCCAGCCCCCAGTCCGGGCTCTGGAAGATGCGAAGATAGATGAGTTCGGCGATCATCACGCTGCGGCCGCCGCCGAGGATCGCCGGCGTGACGAAGAAACCCAGCGAGAAGACGAAAGTGATCATCGCCGAGCCGATAATGCCCGAGCGCGTCATCGGCACGAACACCGTCCAGAAGGTGCGCATGCGGCTGGAGCCAAGCCCGCGCGCCGCGAGCAGCACGCGCTCGTCGAGGCTGCGCATGGCCGAAGCCAGCGGAAACACCGCGAAGGGGATGAGGAAATGCGACATGCCGACGATGACGCCGAACTCGTTGCGCACGAGCGTCAGCGGCTCGGAGATGAAGCCGATCGATTGCAGCCAGGTGTTGATGAGCCCGCGGTTGGACAACAGCGCCACCCAGCCGAAGGCGCGCGTCAGCACCGAGATCCAGAACGGCACCAGGATGCAGAATTCGGCAAGCACGCGCTGCACCGGGCTGCCGCGCACCCAGACGACCGTGATCGCATAGGCGGCGGTGACGGAAACAATCGTGACGATCGCCGCGATGCGCAACGTGCGGACGAATACCGACTGCACCAGCGGATCACTGGCCAGCGCGCCATATTGGCCGAGCCCGGGCGTCGGCAGGGTGAAACTCCACTTCACCACGCCGAGGAAAGGCCAGGCATAGGCAAGGACGAGGAACAGGAGCAGCGGCGCCATCAACAGCGCCGCGCCCGTCCTGTCGGAGAGGGTGCCCCTCATGTCAGTTCAGCATCTCCGCCCGGTCAAGCCGAGATGATCTTGGTGTATTCGTCGAGCGCCGCGCCGTAGTTCTTGGCGTACCACTCCATGTCGAGCGGGATCTGCTTCTTCATGTTTTCCGGATCGACCGGGTTGATGCGCTTCTTGTCGGCCGGGATCAGCGCGTCGGCGGCCGGGTTGGCCGGACCCTGGCCGAGCTTGTCGAACATCACCAGTTCCTTCTGCGGATCCTGCGTGCTGGCGATGAACTTCATCGCAGCTTCCTTCCCGCCGGGATTGTTTTTCAGAACCGCGAGCGCGCCGGGCGAGATCAGGCCCTGGTCCCAGATGAACTTGATCTGGCCGCCCGAGTCCTGCTCGATCAGCGAGGCGCGCGTCGACCAGACGATCGCCATCGAAGCCTCGCCGTTGAGCAACACGCTCTGGCTTTCGGCGCCACCGCCCCAATAGGAGACGACGTTTTCCTTGAAGGCGGCGATCTTGTCATGCGCGCGCTTGAGGTCGAGCGGGTAGAGCGAGGCGGGCGCCACGCCGTCGGCGAGCAGGGCGGCTTCCCAGCTCGACACGCCCCATTTGTAGAGCGAGCGCTTGCCCGGGAATTTCTTCACGTCGAAAAAGTCGGCCATGCCGGTCGGCGCATTGGAGCCGAACTTCTGCGAGTCGTAGGCGATCACGTAGGAGAAGAAATAGGTCGACGCGGCAAACTCCCAACCGAAGCCCGGCCGCATCTTGCTCTTGTCGACGATCTTGTAGTCGATCGGCTCGAGCATGCCCTGGCCGCCCAGCGTAATGGCCGAGAACGGATCGACGTCGACCAGGTCCCAGGTCGGCGCGCCGCTCTTGAACTGCGCGGCGATCGCGCCCTCGGTCGGGCCCGAGCCGTCCATTTTCACCGGGATGCCGGTATCCTTGGTGAAGGCCTGGCCGTAGGCGGCGTCGTAAGCGGTGATGGCATCGCCGCCCCAATTCACCAGCACCAGCCCCTTGGTCTCGGCCTGAGCATGGGTCGAGCGCAGCAGCAGCGGCGTGCCGGCGAGCACGAGGCCTGCAAGCTGCGCGAATTGCCGGCGCGAGATCTCGCCGCGTTTTGCCCTCTCTGCGAGGGAGTCGATGGTCTGTTTCTTGGTCTCGTTCATGTCAGTTCCCCTTGTTTTAATTGATCTGATCCGGAAACCGACGCGGCGAATTCACGCCGCTTCGGCGCTCATTGTCCTCCGTCCGGCAGGAGGAAGCCCTTTTCCGCCGGCCAGGTCAGCCAGACGGAATTGCCCTTGCTCAACGCCGCCGCGGCCACCTCGTTCGGCACCGAGACGGTGACCTTCGCACCCTGGCGCGTGGTCAGGTCGAGCTTGGTCGCCGCACCCAGATAGGTCGAAGCGACAGCAGTGGCGGCGATGCCGTTTTCGCCGGCCGCTGCCTCCGGCGCGATCGACATGTGTTCCGGCCGGATTGCCAGGATAGCGTCGCCGCGGACCTTTTCTGCTTTGCAGCGCATGTTGACCGCCCGGTCCTCGCAGACACCGGTGGCGCCATTATCGGCGGGCTTGACGCCCTTCACGGGCAGCATGTTGATCTCGCCCAGGAACTCGGCGACGAAGCGGCTGGCCGGCCGGTCGTAGACCTCGTCCGGCCTGCCGACCTGCAAGAGCTTGCCGTGATTGAAAATGGCGACGCGCGAGGAAAGCGCCAGCGCCTCGCTCTGGTCGTGAGTGACGAAGACAAAGGTGGTGCCGGTCTCCTGGTGCAGCCGCTTCATCTCGGCCTGCATCTGGCCGCGCAGGCTCTTGTCCAGCGCCGAGAACGGCTCGTCGAGAAGCAGCACGCCCGGCTCGAACACCAGGGCGCGGGCGAGCGCCACGCGCTGCTGCTGGCCGCCGGAAAGCTGCGCCGGCAATTTCTTCTCGTGGCCTTTGAGACCGACGCGCTCGATCATCTCGCCGACACGGCTTTTGATCTCGGAAGCGGACTTCTTGCGCACCTTGAGCGGAAAGGCGATGTTCTGTTCCACGCTCATATGCGGGAACAAAGCATAGCCCTGGAATACCATGCCGGCGGCGCGCTGTTCGGCCGGCCGGTCGGTAATGTCGGTGCCGTCGCTGAAAAGCCTGCCCTCGCTCGGCTGCACGAAGCCGGCCAAGATCATCAGGAAGGTGGTTTTGCCGGAACCGGATGGCCCAAGCAGCGTCAGGAACTCGCCGCGGCCGATATCGAGCGTGAGATTGTCCAGCGCCCGGAACGAGCCGAAGCTCTTGCCTATCCCGTTCGCCTTGATCTCTGCGGCCCGGCCGGGTTGCTGCATCCTGCCTTCGTCCTCACGCTTGTTTCAAATCGTATGCACGGCGCGCGTTCACCGCAACCGAATAGTTTTCGTCTGTTCGGCAAATTTGATTCACGGATGGGCAGGTGGCGGGAGCGTCTCCCAAACTTGGGCGTTCGGCGGGCTCGCCAACCTTCGCGATTGGCGAAGGCGTTCATGCCGTCGCCATTTCAGGGCGGAGCAAGGAGCGAAGCGACGCGCACAGACCTTGTTGCCATGCCGTGACCTCTGGGAGCTGCAACGGTGCAGAATTCTGATCAAGCGTGCCTTTCGCGATCGCCACGGAATGGATCCTCGGGTCAAGCCCGGGGATGACGACCGGACGGTTGGCACTCCGAGGGACATCCTAAGGCGTGCCGGCGTCCCCGCCTTCAATACTTCGCCAGCCTGCTTTCCAAAAGCTTCGCCCGCAGCCAGTCGCTGAAGGCATTGAGTACCGGGTGGCCCGCCTTGGCATGCTCGAAGACCAGATAGTAGGAGCGCGGCGAGGGCACCGTCGCTTCGAACGGCTTGACCAGCCTGCCCTCGCTCAGCGCCCGGCGGCCGGTCAGCTCGTCTCCCATGGCGATGCCCTGGCCGGCGATTGCCGCCGAGAAGACGAGGTTCATGTCGGAAAAGAAGATGCCGCCTTCGGTGTCGGGATTTTCCACCTTGGACAGCGCCAGCCAGCGCGCCCAGTCCTCGGTATCGCTGAGATGCAGCAGGTTGGCGCGCAGGACGTCGGCGGGCTTGGAAAAGCCGCCCACCTTGTTGAGCAACGTCGGGCTGCAGAGCGGCGTGAAGGAGACCTCGCAAAGCAGCTCCACCGCGCGGTTCGGCCAGTTGCCGACGCCGAAGGCGATGAAGGCGTCGGCCTCCGGATTGCTGACATCGTCGAGCCGCCGCGGCGTCAGCACCGAGAGCGCGACGTCCGGATACATCTGCTGGAACTCGCCGATATGGGTGCATAGGAACATCGAGGCGAAGCCCGGCGGACAGGAGATACCGAAGGAGCCGCCGACGCCGGCGCCGCTGTTCTGCGTCCCCGCGTCGCCGAGCACGGTCAGCGCCTTCCTGACATCGGCGGCGTAGCGCTGGCCGCGCGGCGTCAGCGCCACGCCCTTGCCGATGCGCTGCAAGAGATCGAAGCCGAGGTCGCGTTCGAGCAGCCTCAGCTGATGCGAGACGGCGCTGCGGGTGAGGTGGAGTTCATCGGCCGCGCGCCACACGCTGCCGTGACGAGCAAAACTGTCGAGGGCGCGAAGCGCCTGCGTGGAAGGTATGCGCAAGAGGCCTCAGGTGAACCGAATTTGCACGAGCCGGGAAAACATATCACTTTTTGAAGAGCCGCTTCACTGCTTTCTTTGCGGCATGGAGAAACCGGTGACGACATCAGCGCAGGAAACGGCACTGGCCTGCATCGACGGCATCCAGCCGCTCTTGTCGGCCTGGACGCGCACCATCTTCGACCTCGGCGAGACCGCCTGGCGCGAGTACCAGTCCGCAGCCTGGTATGTCGACCGGCTGAAGCGTGAGGGCTTTTCGGTGGAAGAGGGCTCGGGCGGCATGCCGACCGCCTTCTGCGCGCATTGGACGAATGGCGAAGGACCGACGATCGGCATGTATGCCGAATACGACGCGGTGCCCGGCAACTGCCAGGATGCCGTGACGGTCAAGCAACCGCGGGCGGGGCTCAGCGTCGAGGCGGGTGGCCATACCGATCCGCACTCGGGCCTCGGCATTGGCAGCCTCGGCGGGCTGCTCGCCGCCAAGGCCGCGATGCAGCAGCATGGCATTCAAGGCACGCTGCGCTTCACTGGCGAGCCGGCAGAGAAGGTGAGGGGCTCGAAGCCGATCCATGCCGCCAAGGGCTATTATGACGGCCTTGCCGGCATGATCTCCTTTCATCCCTTCTATATGCTGCCGCTCTGCAACACCGCGCGCTGGGACACGCATTGCGGCGCGGCGTATTCGATGATCTACCGCTTCATTTGCGACGAGCCTCAGAACTGGGGTCGCGCAAGCGATGGCGCCCCGATCCCGCAGGCGCATTCCGCGGTCAGGGCGCCAGGTGCCAACGACGCGCTGATGATGATGTACATGGCTTCCAAGGCGCTGCGCGATTCCATGCTGACCCACCAGGGCGGCTGGTCGATCAGCGAAGCGATCCTGACCGCGGGCCAGGCGACCGCCGACAATCTGCCGGCGGGTCTTGCCGAGATCCAGTATATGATCCGCGTGCCGACCATCGCCATGGCCGAGCAGGTGACCGCCGTGCTCGACCGAAACGCGGAAGCCGCCGCCAGGATGAGCGGCTCCCGCTACGAACGCCACTGGGTGTCGAAGTCGCGCCCGGGACTGGCCAACCACGCCATGGCCGGCATCACCTATGAAGCGCTCTCGACCGTCGGTCCGCCACAGTGGAACGAAGAGGCGAGGGCGATCGCCCGCGAGGTCCAGGTCAATGCTGGCGGCGAGGCGACCGAGAATCCGTTCATCGACGAGCTGGAGCGCCTTATCACGCCGCAGGAGGCCGAGGCGATCTTGCGGCGCGACCTGCCGCCCTCGCAGGTGAACTCGACCTCGGACGACTATACCGACATGAGCTGGCACGCGCCGACATCGCGCTTCTACGTCGCCCGCCCGGCGCTGCGCTCGGCCAACGGTCACGCCTATCCCGCTTGGGTGATGAACGCGTTGGGCGGCATTGCGGCCACCATCGACCCGATGGTGACCTGCGCCTCCAAGACCGTCGCGCTCACCGCGCTTCGCCTACTGGAAGACAAGGCAGCGCGCGATGCGGCCATGGACGAATTCGTCAAGCGAACCGGCGGCGGCGCCGGCGGCTCGAACTGGATCGCGCCGCTTTGTGACTACGAGCCGCCGATAAACTTCCGCTGGCCGGAATATGTCACCACCGGGCGCGGGCGCGACTGGTGGATACCGAGCAGCCAATGATCTCAAGCAGACCGACCCCGAGGAGAACACCATGACCGTCCATGACCGCATCGTCGCTGAGCCGTTCTCGCTGCAGCGCCGCAATCCCAATGGCGGCACCAAGCCGCTCACTGCCTGGGGCTTCGCCAACGAGACCGACGTTCTGACCGACGTGCTGCTCGGCTCGCCCAATTTCCTTCGCCATCTTTCGACCAGTTCGCTGTCCAGAAAGCATCTGCGCGAGGCGCCCTGCAACATCCAGATCGCCCAGGCGCAGCACAAGGACCTCGTCGCCGCTTACGAGCATTTCGGCGTCACCATCCACTGGCACGAGCCGACGCCGGAACTGCCGATGCAGGTCTATTCGCGCGACTCCAGCGTCATGACGCCCTACGGCGCGTTCATAACCGCCATGGCCAACTGGTGGCGGCGCGGCGAGAACTACGCCGCCATCCGCACCTATGAGAAGCTCGGCATCCCGATCTACGACATGGTGACCGCCGGCACCTTCGAGGGCGGCGACTTCAACGTCATCGAGGAAGGCGTGGTGCTGATCGGCTGCGGCGGCGCCCGCACGCAGGAGGAGGGCGCGCGCCAGGTGCAGGCCTGGTTCGACAAGGAAGGCTGGGAGACGCGCATCGCCTTCATCGACGAATACTACGTGCACATAGACCTGATGGTGGTGCCGATCGCCGAAAAGCTCACCGCCGTCTGCCTTGCCTGCACCGAGCCCGGCATCGTCGACTGGCTGAAGGGCAAGGGCCACGAGATCATCGACGTGCCCTTCCAGGATACGATGGCGCTCGGCTGCAACTTCATGTCGCTCGGCAAGGACAGGGTGATCGCGCCGACCTCGAGCAAGACGCTGATTGAAAAGCTGAAGGCACGTGGCTTCGAGGTGGCGGCCGTCGACATGAGTGAGATCTCCAAGACCGGCGGCGGCATTCACTGCATGGCGCAGGCGCTGAAGCGGGTGAAGGCATAGGAGCACGGCGCCGAAGCTGCCAATCTCCCCCTTGAGGGCCCTTGAGGGGGAGATCTCCAGCAGGACAGAAGGGGGCGCGAAAGAGCGTCGATCTGTCCCGTTTCGCTCCCGCTCTACGCTGCGCCGGTCCACTCAGCGTATCGCCTCAGGCCCATGCCGGCGAACAGCATAATCATCATGATGGTGAAGAAGAGGGCCATGCCGAGGTAGAAGAAATTCGCTATGGGCGAAATCTCGACATAGCGCACCTGCTTGAACGGCACGCCGCTCGGCTTTGTCGCCGCCAGTCCGAGCCAGAAGAAGAAGGTGACGGCAACGAGCATGCCGATATAAGGATCCATCCAGTCCGGCACTCTGACGAAGCCGAAATTGAACGCAAACGCCCGGTTCGCTGACAATAGCAGCACAGACGATATCGAACAGGCAAACAACATGCGTTTCATGCGGCGTTCCCCTATATCCGCAGCGCTAATCTCTCTTGATTGAAAGCCTGTTATTCCTGCCCGTCAAGATTGCTGGCAACGCGCGTGCCGTTCTTGCCAATCGTTTGTCGAGCAAGGCCCGCACGGCCGGCTCGCTGCCCGCGATAACTTGCGGGATGCCGAACATGAGCGCACACTAAAATTCGGGCGGAGGGGGCTCATCAACAAGAACGGGAGGAATTCATGAATGCCATGAGCTTCACTGCCCTTGAGGGCGGCAAGACCACGGTCGACGCCGCCGCCCTGGAAACGCTTTCGACGCAAATACGCGGCACGGTTCTGCGGGAGGGTGACGCCGGCTACGACGGCGCGCGCAGCATCTGGAATGACATGATCGACCGGCGGCCCGGGCTGATCGCGTGCTGCGTCGGCGCCTCCGATGTCGTTGCCGCGGTGAATTTCGCCCGTGAGAACGGACTTCTCGTCTCCGTGCGCGGCGGCGGTCATAACATTGCCGGCAGCGCCATCTGCGAGGGCGGCCTCGTCATCGATCTCTCCATGATGAAGTCTGTGCGGGTCGATGTCGCGGCGCGGCGCGCCTGGGTCGGACCCGGCGCCACGCTTGTCGATGTCGACCGCGAAACGCAGGCCTTCGGGCTGGCGCTGCCGACCGGCATCAACTCGACCACCGGCATCGCCGGCCTAACGCTGGGCGGCGGCTTCGGGTGGATCACCCGCAAATACGGGCTGACCATCGACAATCTCGTTTCCGCCGACGTGGTAACCGCGCACGGCAAGCTGCTGCGCGCCAGCGAGACCGAGAACGCGGACCTGTTCTGGGCGCTGCGCGGCGGCGGCGGCAATTTCGGCGTCGTCACGGGGTTCGAGTTCAAACTTCACCGGTTCGGGCCGCAAGTGCTGTCGGGCCTTGTGGTCCATCCCTTCGCCGATGCCGGGAAGGTGCTTCGGGAATACCGCGCCGCGCTCGAAACCGCTCCCGACGAACTGACCTGCTGGGTGGTCATGCGGCAGGCGCCGCCGCTGCCCTTCCTGCCGGCCGAATGGCACGGCAAGGAAGTGCTGGTGCTGGCCATGTGCTATTGCGGCGATATCGAGGCTGGCGAAAAGGCGACGCAAAAGCTCCGCGCCATCGGCACGCCGATGGCCGACGTCGTCGGTCCCAATCCGTTCACGGGCTGGCAGCAGGCCTTCGATCCGCTGCTCGCGCCTGGCGCCCGCAACTATTGGAAGAGCCATGACTTCACCGAGCTTTCCGACAGCGCGATCGAGATCACCACGACCGCGATATCCAGGCTTCCGGGTCCCGAATGCGAGATATTCTTCGGCCATGTCGGCGGCGTCGCTGGCCGCGTCCCGGCGGATGCGACGGCGTTTCCGCAGCGGAGCTCGCATTTCGTCATGAACGTTCACGCCCGCTGGCGCGAACCGGCCATGGACAAGGCCTGCATCGAATGGGCTCGAGACATCTATGAAGCATCAAAGCCTCATGCTGCCGGAACGGCCTATGTGAACTTCATGCCGGAGGATGAGATCGACCGTGTCGAAGCGGCCTATGGCGGCAATTATCGCCGGTTGCTCGAGATCAAGCAGCGCTACGATCCGCAGAACCTGTTCCGCATGAACCAGAACCTGCGTCCGAAGGAAGGACTGCGGGCCGCCTGACGGGGCAGCATGCCTCAGCCGCGCCGTCCCGACGCGTCTCGTTGACGAAGCCTTGAAGCCTGGAGCGCGTCGAGCCGTTGCTGGAGATGGCCGTTGAACACGATCATCTCCTTCAGCGCCTTCACCGGGTCGCCCTTGTGCCAGGCGATGAACCGCTCGGCGATTGCCTGAAGCGCTGCTTCCTCGCCGCTGTCGAGCCTGACGATGTGATCCATCTCGGGTGCTCCGCAGGTTTCCACTAGCATGTGAACAAAAAGGGAACAAAATTATCAACGACGAATTGACTCAGCGAGGAACGGGTTCCTATTTTGTCAGCAGATGGGGCGGTTGCTCAGGATCACGGAGAGCCGGGTTGGGCAGACGGAAAAGCCGCTATGACAGATTGTTCCGGTCGGACGCGGAGGCGATCATTCGCGATGCGTTGGAACTGCGCCAGACCGTGCTGGCGGCGCAGCTCAATCTCAAGACCAACGGCGAAATGTACTGGCGGCTCAACGGGTTGGTGGAGAGGCTGCATGAGGTGATGAGCGCGGTGGCGGGCAGGGACCTCGATTTCCGCGCCGCCTGGCTCGGCCTGCTGCCGCTGCCTGAGGATTATTCAGACCGGACATGAGAAATGGCCGGACCCATGGACAGCGTCGGCCGGGCGGCCAAGGCCAACATGCTGCTCGTAGTCGAATGCCGCCACTGCTACCACGCCGGCCGCTTCAAGGCGAACGACGTGGCCAAGGTGGTCGGCTGGAACAAGCCGCTCGAAACCATCCGCTTCCGCTGCAAGCGCTGCGGCCGCAAGGACACTGAGGTCAAGACCCAGTTCATCGACCAGGATCACCCGCCCAAGGGTTATATCTGGGTGCTGCAGAAGGCGAGGGGATAGCAGCTGTCACTCAACACGCGAGCTATTTCTGAGACCTGGTTTTACCGCGTTCGGGATCGACGGTGTCCCTGGCCGAAGCTACAGTGGCGGCCCTCGACACCATCGAGCCTGCCCGGAGCGCCCATGGACAGCCGCCTCGACCGCATGATCGCCCGCCTCACCACCCAGCGCCGGGCGCTGGAGCGGGCGGCGGAGGAGACCCGGGACTTGCCCGGCCCGGTGCTGGAGATCGGCCTGGGCAAGGGCCGCACCTACAGCCATCTGCGCAAGCTGTTCCCGGACCGCCGGATCATCGCCTTCGACCGCGACCTGCACGCCCCGGCTGATGCGGCGCCGGCCGGCGCCGACCTTGTGCTGGGCGATTTCCGCGAAACGCTGTCCGCCTTGTCCGGCTGCGCGCCCGCAGCCTTGGCCCATGCCGATTTCGGCAGTGAGGACCGCGCCCGCGACACCGCCAGGCCGGCTGGCTGGCGGCGCTCATCGATGCGTTGATGGCACCGGGTGGCCTAGTGGTCAGCGACCGGGCGATGCAGTCGCCGCGCTGGACCCCCTTGCCCTTCGACACGCCGGACTGGCCTTATTTCCTCTGGCGCGTGAACTAGCCGCCACCACAGCTCACTTCACATCCGGCATCCGTTTCCGCGGCTTCGTCGGCCGGGCGGTCAAGGCCAACATGCTGCTCATAGTCGAATGCCGCCACTGCTACCACGCCAGCCGCTTCAAGGCGAACGACGTGGCCAAGGTGGTCGGCTGGAACAAGCCGCTCGAAACCATCCGCTTCCGCTGCAAGCGCTGCGGCGGCAAGGACACTGAGGTCAAGACCCAGTTCATCGACCAGGATCACCCGCCCAAGGGTTATATCTGGGTGCTGCAGAAGGCGAGGAGCTAAAACAACGACCCCTGCGCCGGCGGTTCCGCCGGAAACTTGATCTGCGTCGCCGGCTTGTCCACGATCACCAGCGCGTCGTCCGGCGCCGGCCGCTGCAGCGTCTTCGCCTCCGACCACGGCGCTGTCAGCCACAGCTCGGTCTCCTCCTGAGTGGTCAGGATCACCGGCATCGCCTTCTCGTGGATCGGCTCGATCAACGCGTTCGGCCTGGTCGTCAGGAAGCCGTAGAGCTCGTGGTCGCCCGGACCTTCCTTCACCTTGCGCACGCCATGCCAGGGCGTCCACAGCCCGGCGAAGAAGAACAGCGGGCGGTCCTCGCCGAGCGCGAACCAGAAATTCTTCTGCACGCCGGTTTCAGCATCCTTGTCGCCGGGCTTTGGCGAGGGTTCGGCAAAGCTCGTCACCGGCACCAGGCAGCGGTTCTCGACGCCGAGATAAGGTAGCCAGTGGGCATATTGGGGGTTGCGGATGTTGGTCGTGCCCGGATCGGCATTGCCGCGCACGCGTTCTTGCGGCGTCGGCATGCCCCAGCGCAGCCGGGCGAGCTCGCGGCTGCCGTCGGTGGCATTGCGCACCACCGGCGCCGGCTGGTTCGGATAGATGTCGACCGAAGGTTCGAGATTGCCCGAAATGTCGCGCAGCGCTCGCGTCCACTGGCGGATCGCTTCCTGGCTGGTGGTGATGTTGTAAAGATTGCACATCGGCAGCACTTCCCCATCCCGCCGATTGTTCCCGCATTTTCCGCGGAGCGCAAACTGGTTGCCGGTGAGGCGATGGCAAGCCACACGAAATTGAGGATATCGGGCGCTCAGTGTCTGCGCCCGCGGCGCCGCTTTGGCTCGACCGGCTCCGCGGCCGGCGGCTCGCCCGGCAGGCCCAGCCGGTGGCGTTCCTCCTCGGCGAAGGCTTCGGCTTCCGCGTGGATGTTGAACAGCTGATGGGCCAGCCGGCCGCCTTCGACGACGCGCACCAGCCATTGGCCGTTGATGAATTTTACGCGGACACTGTCTGGTTCGCCTGCCACCATGTGCAGCTCCAGCTCGTCGCCCTAAGAATTGCATCCTCGAAAAGCAATACGATTTAACGCACGAAGGGTCGCCGCAAGCAACCGCTTATTATCCTCAGCAGCAGAATAGTTGCAAGGCACGAGCACACTTGATGTCGAAAATACAGATTTCCGGTAAGAGCCGTTCAAAATGGATAAAATCCAGACACTGAAAGCTTGAGGGACACCCTAGGTAGAATTCGACTTCGATGCGGCGCCCGGTCCGCGCAACGATACGCCTCTCGAGCGCTTTAGAGCGATTGTGAGCGCGTGCAGGTTCGCCACGGCAGTAGCGCTGGTTGCGGATTGGAGGTCTTTGCTTGCGAGGCGCGCCGGCGGCCCGGCAGCCTGGGGGGGTGTTTTGGGTTCGGCGGCCGGGCCTGACCGGAGTTTGCGAGCCTGCCGGCTACTTCGAACATGCGCTTGTACTAATGCAAGGGCAAGAACGACCTAGGCCCTAGGACCAAAGCAGTGGGAGGGGCGCAAACGGCCGAATACGACCACCGGCCCGCGCGAGGCTCCGGCCCGCCTCCACAGAACATTTGCCCAGCATCAGAAACCGAAGAACTGCTTGCCCACGAGGTAGCCCAGCGCCACGACTGCCAGCGGGAACAGCGCCGGCGCTATCCTGCCGAATGGCGAGGATCTTATCTCGCCCGCAGGGGCGTTGGGCTTGGCGTTGCCGAGGTTCTTGGTCATAGGTCCGTTACCGGAATTCGTTGCCGGGTGACCAACAATATTAGAAAGCGCTGATTAATTTTCTCACAATTCGATTGATGCAATTTGCAGCTATCGCCGGTCAGTCGCTATTCGCCCGCTGGGGTGCGCTTCCCGCTTCCTTGCCGATACCGTCAATGTCGGACCGGGCGAGCGTTCTACCCGCCTGGGAACCCTTCCCGCCCTCGCCAGGTTTATATGCGAGGCGAACCACGATGCTAGATAGGCCGCCTGCCGAAAACCCGGGAAGGACCCTCGCCATCGTGCTGGCGGTCGGCCTCATCATCATCGCCTTGTTCTTTATCGGCTTCAGATATTCAGAGCGCGATCAGGGAGCCTTGATCGTGCGCGGAACGGTGCAGGGCAGCAAGTGATCGACCCGAAATCCTTGCCTGCTGCTAGGGCGCGTAACACTTTGATTTTGCCTATCATCCCTTTCAAATCTTTTAGTTTCGGGGTTGCACGCCAGGGAAGAAACCGGTTTTCCGAAACGTTTATCGAACAGGCAACAGTCAGCGCTTGGCGCCTGCCAAAGCGCGCTCATGAGCAAGGAACCCCTCCGGCAACAGCGCGCACCGCGCCGAGGCCCAGGGAGACAGTACATGTCCGCTAACGCCTACATCAACCGGATCGCGACGGCGATTCCGGAGCATGAAGTCCACCAGTTCTACCTGCGCTACGCGGCCTCCATGCTCTGCAGCGACCGCAGGAAACTATTCGAACGCATGGCCGGGCTTGCCGGCATTGACCACCGCTTCTCCTGCTTTGCCCCGGCTCTCGATCCCGAAGGGCCGTCGGTCGATCTCGGCGGGATCTTCAAGCGCGGGGCATTTCCCGGGACGGCCGCCAGAATGGCTATGTTCGCAGAGGCCGCACCCACGCTGGCACAAAAGGGCGTCGACGGGCTGCATCTCGGCAACGAGGCTTCGCGCATCACACACCTCATCGTCACCACCTGCACCGGTTTCTCCGCGCCCGGCATCGACCTCGACCTGGTTCAGCGCTGCGGCCTTGCGGACGGCGTGGAACGCACAATGATCGGTTTCATGGGCTGCTACGCTGCGGTCAACGGCCTCAAGCTTGCACGTCACATCGTACGCTCCGATCCGGGGGCAAGGGTACTGCTGGTCAATATCGAGATCTGCACACTGCACATCAGGGAAACCACCGAACTGGAAAAGCTGCTGTGCTTCTGCCTCTGGGGCGACGGCTGCGCGGCGAGCATCGTCACCGCCGAGCCGCCCGGCATCGAGCTCGACTCCTTCCGCTGCGCCGTCGTGAACGAGCAGCGCGAGCTGATGACCTGGGATATCCGCGACCAAGGTTTCGACATGGTTCTTTCCGGCAAGGTGCCGGCCGCTGTCCAGGAAGCCCTGCGCAGCAACCGGGACGCGATCCTCGCAGGCCGGGCGCCGGAAGCGATCGACCTCTGGGCTGTGCATCCCGGCGGCCGCAGCATTGTCGACGCCGTCGAAAGGGCGTTTGAACTCGAGCCCGCCGCGCTCGAGCCCTCGCGCGAGGTGCTTCGCCAATATGGCAACATGTCGTCGCCAACCGTCATGTTCGTGATGGAGAAGATGCTGAAGAAGCCGGGCGGGCTGCTCGGCTGCGGCATGTCGTTCGGGCCCGGGCTGACGGCCGAGACCATGCTGTTCAGGACCGTTTCATGAGTGCGCTCGCTGAACGCAGCCTCGTTCCGGAAATCCTGGACGGGCTCGCGGCCGACGATGCGCGGGCAATCCGCTCGCGCCGCGATCTCGCCCGCATCAACGCGCTGATGTTCCAGGCGCCGATCATGGCCTCGCTCATGCGGAAATTTTTGGCGAGGCCGCCGGGCCGCATCCTGGAGATCGGCGCCGGTGACGGCACCTTCATGCTCAAGGTGGCGAGGCGCATGGCACGCGATTGGCGCCAGGTGGAGCTGACGATGCTCGATCGCATCGGCCTCGCCACGCCGAAGCTCGCGGCGGATTTCGCCGGGCTGGGATGGACGATCGAAACCATCACCGCAGATGTCTTCGATTGGGCGGAGAGGGCGGATGGCAGGGCCTTCGACGCGATCACGGTCAACCTGTTCCTGCATCATTTCAACGATGCTGCACTGCTTCGCCTGTTCTCGCTATTGCGGCCCAAGGCGCCGCTCATCCTGGCGACGGAACCGCTGCGGGCGGGCTTTGCACTGGTCGCGGCCCGGATTCTGCCGGCAATTGGCGTCAACGACGTCACGCGACATGATGCGGTTGAAAGCGTCCGCGCCGGCTTTCGCGGCCACGAGCTTTCCGATCTTTGGGCTGCCGCCGGCGGCAACCCGCTCGAGGAACGGCGCGCAGGGCCTTTCTCGCATGTCTTTGTCGGGGCCTCGGCGATCCAGGTCGGGGATGCGCCCAGGGATAAGCCGTGAAGCGCGCATCCACCCACGATGCGATCATCATCGGCGCCGGCCCGGCGGGCACGTCGGCGGCGCTGGCGCTCGCCCGGCGCGGATGGGCTGTCGCGATCGTGGAGAAGAGCGCGTTTCCGCGCCGCAAGGTATGCGGCGAATACATCTCGGCAAGCAACCTCGCGCTCCTTGACCGGCTGGGTATCGGCGATGCTTGGCGCGGCGAGGCCGGTCCGGAAATACGCCGGGTCGGCCTCTTTTCCGGCAATGCCAGCATCGAGGCGCCGATGCCGGGCGCGCGATCCGGACCCGCGGCAAGAAACGGCTTCGGCCGCGCGCTTGGCCGCGACATACTGGACACGCTGCTGCTCGACGCGGCCCGCTCGGCTGGCGTGGAAGTGTTCCAGCCCTGCCGTGCCGTCGCCATCGAAAGGGATGGCGACCGCCAGGCGGTGCGGATCCAGGCTACAAGCGGCAGTCCCGGCGAGGAGGGGATGACCCTGCGGGCATCGGTAATCGTCGCTGCACACGGTTCGTGGGAGCCGGGGCCGCTGCCGAGCCAGCTCGGGAAGCAAAGCCGCTCCTCGGACCTGCTCGGGTTCAAGGCACATTTCACCGGGTCGGCGCTGCCGCCCGATCTGATGCCGCTGCTCACTTTTCCCGGCGGCTACGGCGGCATGGTGCTCGCCGATCGTGGCCGCCTATCGATCTCGTGCTGCATTAGGCGCGACGTGCTTGCCCGGCTGCGCGGCAGCCTTGCCCGCGAACGCGGCGGCCATGTCCCGGCGGCCGAAGCCGTCGAGCGTCACATCAGGGCGACATGCCGGGGCGCGCGGGACGCGCTGGCGGATGCCCGTCTCGATGGTCCGTGGCTGGCCGCCGGTCCGATCCGGCCGGGCATCCGCGCAGGCTACGAAGC
>NZ_RZSN01000084.1:0-24780 GCF_003997315.1 Mesorhizobium sp. M1A.F.Ca.IN.020.04.1.1 | reverse complement strand
AACCATAGGCCAGGTTCCTTGAAGAGGTTTGCCGCGCAATGGCAAAAAGACGCTCCAGCTCTCGGCTGTTTTCAATTTCGGCCGCAAGAAACCGTCTTTCGGCGGGGCATCACTAGTCATGCGCTGTTGCCGGCACGAGAATCTGCAACGCGCGGAGGAGACCAAGGTCGGTTCCCACGTCGTTCGCGACGGCTGGACCGAGGGGGTATGCGGAGCGCTCGATCCGGCCTGTTGGCCGGCCATCAGGCGGGCGTCCGTCGTTCAGATCACGTAGCTTACTCAGCGCTCAAACCGAAACGGACGTGCCCGCCGAAGCGACTTCTCCTTCGTACGGACATGACCGATGCCTGACAAACTGAATTCCTCATTTCCCAGCGCCGATCCGCAAAGCTGGCTGACCACGCATGGAATAAGCGAGGTCGAGTGCCTCGTGCCCGATGTCAACGGTGTGCTGCGCGGCAAGGCCTTGCCGGCGGCCAAGTTCCTGAAGTCGCTCGAGGACCGTGCGCTCTACCTGCCGAGCAGCGCTTTCCTGGTCGCGATCGACGGCCGCTATTCCGGCTCCATCGATGAAGGGTTCGCGTATCAGGACCCCGACATGCGCATGGTGCCCGACCTGTCGACGCTCAGCCTTGCGCCCGGCGGCAGGGTCGGCAAGGCCTATGTCTTTGCCGATACGTTTCACATGGACGGACGGCCGTCGATGGCTTCGCCGCGCCATGTGCTGAGGGCCGTGCTCGATCTTTACCGCCGGCGTGGCTGGCACGCCGTGACGGCGCCGGAGCTCGAATTCTACCTCACGGCGCCAAATCCCGATCCGGATCGGCCGCTGACCGCGCCGGTCGGGCGCAATGGACGGCCGGAAAGCGTGCAGCATCCCTATGACATGCAGGCGCTGGAGGAGTTCGAAGCGGTGACGCGTCGCCTCTATGAGCACGCCGCGGCGGCCGGCCTGCCGCTCGACACGCTGATCCATGAATCCGGCACGGCGCAGCTCGAGATCAACTTCCTCCATGGCGACCCGCTGGCGCTGGCCGACAAGGTGCTGTTGTTCAAGCGTATGGCCAGGCAGGCGGCGCAAGCGAGCGGTATGCACGCCACCTTCATGGCGAAGCCGATCGCGGCGCAGGCCGGCAGCTCGATGCATCTTCACATGTCCATCATCGACGAAGGCGGCGAGCCCCTGTTTGCCGGCAAAGACGGCGAGGACACAGAAATGTTCGCGCACTTCATCGGGGGCCTGCAGAAATACGTGCCTGAAATCATGCCGCTGTTTGCACCGAACGTGAACTCGTATCGCCGCATCCGGCCGGGCCACAGCGCGCCGGCCAATATCGAGTGGTCGCATGACAACCGCTCCTGCGGCTTGCGGGTGCCAATGGGCGGGCGCGCCGCGCGGCGGGTGGAGAACCGGCTGCCCGGGGCCGACGCCAATCCCTACCTCGCCATGGCCGGCTCGCTCATCGCCGGATATCTCGGCGTCGAGGAGAAGCTGGCCCGCTCGCCGGAGGCCTTCGGCAACGCCTATCGCAGCCAGAGCACGCTGCCCAAGACCATGGAGGAAGCGCTCGACCGTTTCGCCGCCTGCGAGCCGGTGCGGGTGCTGCTCGGGGAGGATTTCTTCCAAACCTATCTGCGCGTGAAAAGCGTAGAGCTCGACCTGTTCCAGACCGTGGTGACGTCGTGGGAACGCGACCATCTGCTGCTCAAGGTGTGACCATGGCTTCGACGGGTTTCAATTCCGGTCTTGATATCGGCAAATCCTATTATGTGGCGACTGCCAATCCGGCGCCGGACCATCCGGCGCTTACCGGCGATGCAGAAGCCGACCTGGTGGTCGTCGGTGGCGGCTGCACCGGGCTTTCGGCGGCGCTCCATGCGGCCGAACGCGGCCTTAAAGTGGTGCTGCTCGAAGGCGGCAAGATCGGCTGGGGTGCCTCTGGGCGCAATGGCGGCCAGATAATCCCCGGTCTGCGCAAGGGCGCCAAGGAGCTGGTCAGAGCGTTCGGGCCGGAGCGGGCGAAGGCGCTGTTCGACCTCGCCTTCGAGGCGCGAGGCTTGGTGCTCGACATTATCGAGCGCCACGGCATCGAGTGCGACTTGCGGCTGACCGGCCATCTGGTCGGCGCGGTCAACGGCTCCGACATGCGCGAATTCGAGGAAGAGGCCGAGTGCCTCGCCAAAGTGATGGACTTCCCGCATGTCGAGATCCTGTCGGCGGCGGAGGCGCGGCGCATGGTCGATACGCCTTATCTCGGTGCATCCTTCGAGACGCTCGGCGGACACATGCATCCGCTGAACTACACGCTGGGGCTCGCTGGGGCCGCTTCTGCCGCTGGCGTCACCATCCACGAGAACTCGGTCGCCGTCCGGCTGGAGCGCGAACCCTTTATCCGGGTGTTCACCGACAAGGGCTCGGTCCGTGCCAGGCATGTGGTGCTGGCCGGCGATGCGCTGCTCAACGGGCTCGAGCCGCGCGTCAACAGCCGCATCATGCCGATCGGCAACTACATCGTCGCCACCGAGCCGTTGGGCGCGCGCAACGTCATCCCGTCCAACGCCGCGGTTTCGGACACGCTTTTCGTGGTCAATTACTACCGCATGTCCGCGGATGGCCGCCTGCTGTTCGGCGGCGGCGAGCGCTATACGCCCTCGCCCCCCGCCGACATTGGCGGCTTCGTGCGGCCGCATATGGAAAAGACCTTCCCACAGCTTAGGGGGTGCCGGATCGACCATGCCTGGGGCGGGCTCGTGTCTGTGACGACGTCGCGCCTGCCGCATGTCGGGCATTATGGCGAGGTCTATTTCGCGCATGGCTATTCCGGCAAGGGCGTCATCCTGTCGACGCTGTCGGGCAAGCTGCTCGCGGAAGCGATCACCGGCGACGCCTCGCGGCTCGACCTGTTCTCGACGCTGACGCCGCTGCCGTTCCCCGGCGGCACGGCGCTGCGCGGGCCGCTCTATGTGCTCGGCATGCTGTGGTATGCGATGCGCGATCGACTCAGGCGTTGAGCGCCGACTTTCCCGTCGGTGCCAGCGACGAATCCGGCGCGGAACTGCACGTCTTCGGCCGAAAGTCAAATCGTCGGCTCGCTAGGTGTCGCGGTTGGTCAGCGCGATGTGGCAGCAGCCGGAGCCGTGGCCCGGCGTCCAGGTCACGTTGGCGAAGCGCACGCCGGTTGCTTCGAACAGTCCGCGGTCGAAGGCGCCGGCGATGCGGCAGAGCGTGGCAAGCTTTTCCTCGCCGACGCCGGCCTCGATCCAGGCATCCTTCAGCGGGCAGCGCTTCACCTTGAAAGCGATGCGGTCCGGCCTGCGCTCGACGTCGGTCGGATACATGCGCCCGCCATCCGGGCTGACGGAAAGGAACGCCTCGCCGATCGCCAGCGCATCATTGGGGCCGAAACCGGCGAAAGCGGCCGCTGCAACTTCCCGGCCGCGCTTTTCGATGGTGCGGATCATTAATGCTTCGGCCTTCTCGGCGCCAAGCTCGGCGGTCAACTCATCGAGGAAGAGGCGATAGAGATCGCCCCGGTAGCGAAAGGCGGAGTCGAGCTCGCGCGACAGTTTTTCGGCAATGGCTGCGTCGGAGTCGGTCATGGTGTTTTGATCCTATTCAGCCTCGGGGTTGCCGCCACCAGCGCCTTGCCGACCGCCGATTGCGGGCTGGCGATGACGGTGCGGGCGTCGCCGCTCTCGGCGACCCGGCCGGCATCGAGGAGAACGATGCGATGCGCGAGGGCGCGGATTACGCCGAGATCATGCGAAATGAAGAGATAGGCGATCCGTTCCTGTCTTTGCAGGTCGAGCAGCAAGTCCAGGATCTGTCCGCGCACCGAAACGTCGAGCGCCGAGACCGCCTCGTCGAGGACGATCAGCGACGGTCGGGTGGCGATGGCGCGGGCGATCGCTACCCGCTGGCGCTGGCCGCCGGAAATCTCGTGGATCGCGCGCGCGGCAAGGCCGGCATCGAGGCCGACCCGCTCCAGGAGGGCTGCGATGCGGCGCGGGCGCTCCGAGCGCGAGGCGATGCCGTGGATGCGCAACGGGTCGTCCAGCGCACGCGCCACGGTGGAGCGCGGGTTAAAGGCGGCGAGCGGATTCTGGAAGACCATCTGGAGGCGGGCACGGCGGGCGCGCAACGCGGCGCCCGACAAGTTAAGGAAGTCTGTGCCCTCGAATTGGATGCGCCCGGCGTCGGGCTCGAGCAGGCGCAGCACCAGCCGCGCAACGGTCGACTTGCCACTGCCGGACGGACCGGCGAGGGCCAGCGTTTCAGCCGGGCCGATCTCAAACGAGACATCGTCGACGGCCGCAAAGGGTTTGCCGCCGCGGCGATAGCGCTTGGAGAGATTGGAGACGGCGAGCACGGTCATGCCGGGGCGCCTTGCCGGTCAAGAAGCGGCCTGGCGTCGAGACCGAGATGGGCATCGAGCAGCGTGCGCGTATAGGCATGGCGCGGCGCGTTAAGGATCTGGTCCGTGTCGCCCAATTCGACCAACTCGCCATGACGCAGCACCGCGATGCGTTCGGCGAGCGTGGCGGCGAGCGCGATGTCGTGGCTGATGAAGGCGAGCGTCAGGCCGTCCTCGTTGACCAACCCGCGGATCAGGGAAACGATCTCGGCCTGGACGATGGTGTCGAGCGCGCTGGTCGCCTCGTCGGCAATCAGCAGTTTCGGGGCGGCGGCGATGGCCGCTGCGATTGCAACGCGCTGCTTCTGGCCGCCGGACAGCTGGTGCGGATAGGCGCGCAAGACGGCTTCGGAGTCGGGCAGGCGGACGCGCTCGAGCAGGGTTTTGGCTTTGGCATAGGCCTCGCGCCAGTTGAGGTTGAGATGCGTGCGTGCGACCTCGGCGATTTGCTTGCCGACCGGCATCACCGGGTCGAGGCTGAAGGAGGGGTCCTGGAAGACGAAGCCGATGTCGCGGCCACCAATGGGCTGAAAATGCGGAGGCTGGCGATCCTGCGCACCCCCCTCTATCCCGCCGGACGACTGGACGGAGGGGGGTGTGAGGGAATGAGACGATCGAGGTTTCTGCCACTCGATCGAACCTCCAACCTCGGCCGCTTCCGCCAACAATCCCGCAACCGCCAGCGCCAGCGTGCTCTTGCCCGAGCCGCTCTCACCGATGATCGCAAGGCGTTCCCCGGCTTCCACATCAAGGCTGATGCCCTTCAGCGCCGTTACCTCGACGCCGTCGCGCCGATACCGCACGGTCAGATCGCGGATCGAAAGCAGCGCAGTCACGACAGGCTCCTGCGTACCGCGGTGCTTTCCACCACGCCCTCGCCGGCGAGGTAAATGCCGAGAACGGTCAGCACCAGCGCGATACCGGGAACGATCGACAGGAAAGGCGCGGTGCGCAAGACAGTGCGGCCTTCGGCGATCATGCCGCCCCAGGTGACGCGGTTGGGATCACCGAGGCCGAGGAAGGAAAGCGCTGCTTCGGTGAGGATGGCGGCCGCGACGATCACCGAGGAAAGCGCCAGCACCGGCGGCAGCGCATTGGGGAGCACCTCGCGAAAGGCAATCTCGAGCGCATGCATGCCGATGACGCGAGCGCCGGCGACATAGTCGCGCTCGCGGATCGACAGGACTTCCGCGCGCGCCACCCGCGCCGGCCCGGTCCAGGCGCCGAGCGCGATGGCCGCGATCACCACACCAAGCGAGGGGCCGACGATGCTGACGAAGGCCAGCGCCAGCAAAAAACTCGGCACAGTCTGGAAGGCGTCCGTGATGCGCATCAGCACCTCGTCGATCAGGCCCCCGGCGAAACCGGCCAGCGTGCCCACCACCGCGCCGACCAGAAGCGCAGCTGCGGCCGCCGCTAGTCCAACCGCCAGCGAGGTGCGCGCGCCGTGGAAAAGTTCGGCCAGCACGTCGCGGCCGAGCCGGTCGGTGCCGAGCGGCAGCGACCAATTTTGCAACGGCGGCAGCAAGGCCGGGCCGGCGATCGCTTGCGGGTCGCCCGGAAAGAGCAGCGGCGCTGCCAGCGCGATCGCGACGAGCAAGGCGAGGATGAGTGCGCCGGCGATCGCTTCCGGCGTCTGGAAAAAGCGATGCAGCCTCTTCATGCGACCGCCTCGCCGGCACCGACGCGCGGATCGAGGAAGGCGTAGGCGAGATCGACCAGGAGGTTGATGACGATAACGAGCACGGCGCTCACCAAAATGATGCCGAGCAGCAGCGGCGTGTCGCGTCCGGCGACGGCTTCCTGCGCCAGCCGGCCGAGGCCGGGGACGGCAAAGACGCTTTCGATGACAACGCTGCCGCCCAGCATCTGCGCCGATTGCAAGCCGAGCATGGTGACCAGCGGCAGCAGCGCGTTGCGGGCGACATGCGCAAGCACGATGCGCCGGCGCGGCAAGCCCCTGGCACGGGCGGCAAGCACGAAATCCTGCCGCCAGGCTTCCGCCATGCCGGCGCGCATCATGCGCAGATAGAGCGCGAGATAGATGACGCCGAGCGCCGAGACCGGCAGCACAAGATGGGTGGCGATGTCGCCGGCCCGCGCCACCCCGGTCTTGGCCGATGCGATGGTCTCGATGCCGCCGATCGGCAGCCAGCGCAGGTCGACGGCAAAGACGACGATCAGGACAAGGCCGAGCCAGAACCCCGGCACGGCGTAGAGCGCCAGCGAGCCGATCGACAGGAAGCGGTCGCGAAAACTGCCGGGACGCGCACCGGCATAGATGCCGAGCGCCGAGCCGAGGCCGAAGGAGAGCGCGGTGGCGCTGCCCATCAGGATGAGTGTGGTCGGCAGGCGTTCGAGGATGACGTCGAGGATCGGCCGCGAGAAGGTGACGGACTGGCCAAGGTCGAGGTGCAAGAGCGCCCAGAGATAGTTGGCGAGCCGGGTCAGTTCCGACTGGTCGAGGCCCCAGCGGTGGCGCAGCAATTCGATCATGCCGGCGTCGCCGCCGGTCGAGACGATATAGGCGTCGACCGCGTCGCCGGGGGCAGCTTCGAGCAGCAGGAAGCTGCCGATGACGACGATCAGCAGCACGAAGACGCTGCCGACGAGACGGCGGCGCAGGAGGGTGAGGGCTCGGGTCATGGCGACGCCATATCAGGGCCAACCCTTGGATGCCGCGTCCGGCAGGACAGAGGGGGGCGCGACGGAACTCTCATTCTCAAAGCTCAGCACCCAGGCAGGCAATCCGCAAGTGCGGATCAACCCGCCAAAAAGGTGTCCGCCCAGTTCGATACCGCCCAGCGCGGGTTGTTGGCGATGTTGCCGACAGTGTCGCGGGCGACGGAAATGAAGCTCCACTCGGCGACGTTGATCAGCGGCAGGTCGGCCGCCACCATTTTCTGGAATTCCTTGTAGAGCTCGGTGCGGGCGGATGTGTCGAGCGTCTCTGACGCTTTGGCGATCAGCGCATCCAGGTCGGCGTTCTTGTAGCCGCCCTGGTTGGAGAAGGGCACGCCGTCGGGGATGCCGCTCTGCACCAGGATGGTGGTCGAGATCGCCGGGTCGCCGCGGAACACCGGCGGGCCGACGGCGAGGTCGAAGGCGTGGTCGGTATAGACCGCCTTCATATGGGCGGCCGAGTCGTTGTTGACGATTTGGGCGTCGATGCCGATTACGGCCAGCGCCTGGCGCAGGTAATCGCCGAACTGCTTGGTCTCATTGAAGTACGGCGCCGGCAGCAGCTTCAGTGCAAAGCGCTTGCCGTCGTCGGCCCGTTTGTAGCCGGCCTCGTCGAGCAGCTCGTTGGCCTTGGCGACGTCGAAGGGGTAGATCGGGACGTCGGCAGTGTAGAATTGCGGATCGTTCTTCGGCACCGGACCGGTTGCGGTCGCGGCGTAGCCGAGGAAAATTGTCTTGACGACGAAATCCTTGTCGATGGCATGCGCGATCGCCTGCCGCACTTTCAGGTCCGCCAGTTCCTTGCGGCGATGGTTGATCTCGACGACGAGCTGGTAGGTTAGCCCCTCATAGCCCTTGGTGATGACCTTCAGGCCCGGCACCTTTGAGATGCGGTCGAGGTCGGCGAGCGGCACGGCGGAGAAGGCGGCGAGCTGGATTTCTTCCGCCTCGAGCGCCGCAGCCGCAGAGGTTCGGTCGGGCAGCACCTGGTAGACGATCTCGTCGAGATAGGGCTCGTCCTTGTCCCAATAGGCATCGTTCCGCGCAAGCCGATAGTACTGGCCGGCCTTGTATTCGGCGAATTTGAACGGGCCGGTGCCGACAGGAGCGTTGTTGGCCGGGTTGTCCTCGATCTTGCCCACCTCATAGACGTGCTTCGGCACGACGCTGCTCAATGCCGGCAGCGCGTTGCGGATCAGCTGGAACGGCGTCGGCTTGGCGAATTTGAACACGGCCGTCAGCTTGTCGGGCGTGTCGACGGCTTCAAGGTCCTTGAACACCGTGCGGCCGAGATTCTGCAGAGGCTTCCAGACCTGCAGCGCGGAGAAGGCGACGTCGGCGGAGGTGAAGGGCTTGCCGTCATGCCATTTGACGCCGTCGCGCAACTTGAAGGTCACCGACCGGCCGTCGGCCGAGCCTTCCCAGGAAAGCGCAAGGCGCGGCTGAAGCCCGTCCTTGCCGTCGAAGGAGGCCTCGGCCAGCGTCTCGACCACCTTGCTGGAGATGAAGAAGACGCCGTTGGAAGCGACAATAGCCGGATTGAGGTTGCGCGGCTCGGAGTCGGCGGCCACGATCAACCTGCCACCCTTCTTCGGCGTCTGCGCCCGGCCGATGGCCGGCAAGGCGGTCGAGGCCAGAAGCAGTGCCGAGCCGGCCAGCAGGCCGCGGCGTGAAATCGGCAATCCGGACATCCTCAAGCTCCCCTCTTCACCCGCGACCGGCGCGGGCAACCTCAAAATCAGCGGGATTATGGCCCTTGGCAAAGGTTTCGCCAGAGACGGATTTGGCGCATGCTGGCTTGGCTCTGAAATTTTCGTCCGCTGGACCAGTTATATTCGGGCTGCGGTCGCGGCTATCTGGTAGGACCAGACTAAGCCGTACGCGGCCTCAAGCCAAGTAGGAGAGGGCGGGATCAGCCGGATGCTGTCAATTCTGGCTGGACCAAAACGGTCAAGATGGTGCAGATTTGGCCGCAAACGGCAGTTTCATCATGTTTGACTGCTTGAGCGGCCGAGGAAATCAGGGAGGGAAAGATGAACATCGCTCCGGGCAAAACCGAGGCCAGCGGCATCCCGTTCGACCAGGCTCGGGTGGACCGGCTGATGGAGGAGGCCGGCATCGATGTGCTTTTCGCCACCTCCAAGCACAACACGCAATATCTGCTCGGCGGCTACAAGTTCATCTTTTTCGCGGCGATGGACGCCATCGGCCATAGCCGCTACCTGCCGATCGTCCTTTATGAAAAAGGCGGGCCGGAGCATGCGGCCTATATCGGCAACAAGATGGAAGGCGGCGAGCACGAGAACCATCCGTTCTGGACACCGACATTGCATGCGGCCTGCTGGGGCACGCTCGACGCCGCCAACCTTGCCGTCGAGCATCTGCAGAAGATCGGCAAGCAAGCTGCTCGCATAGGCATCGAGCCTGCTTTCCTGCCGTCGGACGCTTACTCGCTGATCCGCAAGGCACTGCCGGACGCGAAGCTGATCGATGCCACCGGCATGTTGGAGCGCATGCGCGCCATCAAGACCGAGGCCGAACTGGAGAAGCTGCGCACCGCCTCGGAACTAATCACCGATTCGATGCTGGCGACGATCGCCTGGGCGCGCGAGGGCACGACCAAGACCGACATCATCGAGCAGTTACGGCGCGAGGAGACCAATCGCGGCGCGCATTTCGAATATTGTCTGCTGACACTGGGTGCCAGCCACAACCGTGCTGCGTCGAGCCAGGCGTGGAAGCAGGGCGAGGTGCTGTCGATCGATTCCGGCGGCAACTATCACGGCTATATCGGCGACCTCTGCCGCATGGGTATTCTTGGCGAGCCGGATGCCGAGCTCGAGGATCTGCTGTCCGAAGTCGAGTCGGTTCAGCAGGCCGCGTTCTCCAAGGTCAAAGCCGGCACACTCGGCGGCGACATGATCGCGCATGCCGAGAGCGTGCTGAAGGCTTCCAAGGTCGCGGCCTATACGGATTTCTTCGCCCACGGTATGGGGCTGATCACGCATGAAGCGCCGTTTTTGATGACCAACCATCCGGTCACCTATGAAGGCACCTGTGCGGCCAAGCCGCTGGAAAAGAACATGGTGCTTTCGGTCGAGACCACCATGCTCCACCCGACGCAAGGCTTCATCAAGCTCGAGGATACCGTGGCGGTGACCGACACAGGCTATGCGATGTTCGGCGATCGCGGGCGTGGGTGGAACAGGGGCGGGGTCGCCTAGAGCGCGCTCGGGAAACCAATCACTCCGAATGACCGAGTTCAAACCTCGGGGCGGCTTCTGCGGATTGATGGGAAACAAGCTTCGTCGTGCGCGCCCGCCGTCCTGGGTGTATCTTGCTGACTTGAGTTGTGGCCCGGCGCCTCCTACCAGACCGATTACGTCGGGCCGGTAGCAGGAGGAAGTTATGGCAGACGTAACATCAAGAAATCAGAACTCCGAGCTCATTCGGCGGGGTTACGCCGCCTTCAACTCCGGAGACATGGACACGCTTGCGCAAATCATCGACGAGAAATGCACGTGGCATAGCCCGGGAAGGAATCCGATCGCCGGGGACTACAAAGGCCGTGAGGCGACTTTTGCCCAGTTCGGCCGTTATGGCGGGCAAACCCTTGGCACCTTCAGGGCGAATCTTCTGCATGTCATGGAAAGTGAGGACGGACGTGTGGTCGGCGTCCATCGCAATACCGGGGAACGCAACGGCAAACAGCTTGATGTGCTCTGTTGCATCGTCTTCGACATCAGGGCCGGCAAGGTAGTCGATGGCCGGGAACACTTCTACGACCTCTACGCCTGGGATGCATTCTGGGCTTAGCCTGGAGGTGCTATTCGCGTCAACTCGCACGAGACTGTTCGCGATGTCTCCGCACACCTGTTCGCTGGGCCCCCGTACATACCTGGAGAGGTGATTGCGAAGCAAACCGGTGGGCGAATAACGCCCGCAAGCGATTTGCCATCAATTGCTTGCCTCTCGCGGCAGCAGCTTGAAATCCGGCAGGTCACGCAGCGCTAGCTCGGGGCCGGCCGGCGAATAGACGACGAAAAGCTGCATCGGCTGATCGCCCGTGTTGAGCGTCGAGTGGAAGCGGCTTTCCGGCACATAGACGGTGCAGCCGGGACCGACCTTGGCGACCACCGGATTGCCCTTCTCGTCCTCGACCATCTGTTCGCCATGGCCGGAAATCACGAAGATGATCTCCTCCGCGCCTGGGTGGTTGTGGCGGGTGTGCCCCTTGCCGGGCGGCAGGTCGACGACGCCGCCGGAGAAGCGCTCCGCGCCGTTCACTTCCGGCGCGACCGTGAGGGCCAGCTTGCCCCAGTCGAAGCCGAAGGCGCTGACCTCCTTCGGATAAACGAACACCTTGCTCTTGTCGGCCATTGCCTCATCCCTTGCTAGTTGCTGGCATTTTCGCTTTGCCGATTGCCGCTGCCTTGAAATCCGCCGTCTGCCTGGCGATCGCCGCCTCGGCCGGCAGCCGTTCCATCGAGCTTGCGCCGTAGAAGCCGTGCAGTCCTTCGCAGCGCTCGAGGATGTAGCGCGCATCATGGGGCATGGAGATCGGCCCGCCATGGCAAAGCAGGATGACGTCCTTGCGCACCGAGCGCGCGGCGTCGGCAATGGCGTCGATCTCCTCGACGCAGGCATCCAGCGACTTCGCCGAGGTCGCGCCGATCGAGCCGCCTGTGGTCACGCCCATATGGGCTACGACCACGTCGGCGCCCGCCTTGGTCATGGCGCGGGCCTCGTCGGGGTTGAAGACGTAAGGCGTGGTGAGCAGGTCGAGCTTGTGCGCCTCGGCGATCATGTCGACCTCGAGGCCAAAACCCATGCCGGTCTCCTCGAAACTCTGCCGCATGGTGCCGTCGAAGAGGCCGACGGTCGGAAAATTCTGCACGCCGGAAAAGCCCATCGTCTTCAGTTCGGCGAGAAACAGCGGCATGATGACGAAGGGGTCGGTTCCGTTGACGCCGGCCAGCACCGGCGTCTTCTTTACCACCGGCAGCACCTCATAGGCCATTTCCTTGACGATCTCGTTGGCATTGCCATAGGCGAGCAGGCCGGCGGCCGAGCCGCGCCCGGCCATGCGGTAACGGCCGGAATTGTAGATGATGATGAGATCGATGCCGCCGGCTTCCTCGGCCTTGGCCGACAGGCCGGTACCGGCCCCGCCGCCGACGATCGGAACGCCATCGGCGATCATCTTGCGGAACCTTTCCAGTATGGTTTTGCGCGGGATGGCGGCCATGTTTGTCGGATCTCACTTCTTGGCGATGTCGAGGAAAGCCTCGGCCGCGGCCTTGGCGAATGCAGGATCGTTGATGTGCAGCGGCAGGCGCGTCACGATACGGTTCCCGGTCGGCTTGATGGTGTGCTCGATGGCCTCGAACAGCGCCGCATCGGCTTGCGGATTGAAGAAGGCGCCGCCTTCGACATCGAGCGCCGACACGCCTTTTTCCGGGATCAGGAAGCGCACCGGGCCGTCGCAACGGGCGAGGCGGCCGCCGATCCATTCGCCGATCCGGCGGCTCTCCTCGGCGGTAGTGCGCATCAGCGTGACATTCGGATTATGCTCATAGAACAGCCGCCCGCGATATTTGTCGGGGATAGTCGGCGGCGCCCAGAAGTTCACCATGTCGAGCGCGCCGACCGAGCCGACATAGGGCAGTTTCGTGCGAGCAATGGCGCCGAAGCGATCCTCCGTCGCCGGCAGCACGCCGTCGAACAGCAGATCGCAGACCTCGGTTGTGGTGATATCAAGGACGCCGGCGAGCAGGCCGCTATCGGCAAGCTTCTCCATCGAGCGGCCACCTGTGCCGGTCGCATGGAAGACCATGCAGTCATAGTCGGCGCGCAAGTGCTCGACGATTGCCGTGACACAGGGCGTGGTGACGCCAAACATGGTCAAGCCGAGCGCCGGCTTGCCGGCAGTTGACGGGGCCGGCCTCGCCGCCATGCCGGCGATCGCCTGGGCGGCGTTGTGCAGGACGACGCGCGACAGACGATTGAGGCCGGCCATGTCGGTTACCGACGGCATCATGACGATGTCGGAGACATCGACGTAAGGCGCGGTATCGCCGGAGGCCAGCGTCGAGACCACGATCTTCGGTAGACCGAGCGGTAGGGCGCGCATGCCGGCGGTGACAATCGATGTGCCGCCGCCGCCGCCAATGCCGATCACGCCGGCGACGTCGTCGCGCGATTGGATGAAGCGGATAAAGGCGACACCCATGCCGGCAACGGCGAGTCCGCGGTCGTCAGTGCCGAGCACGGCGCCGGCTCCATCGGGATGATGCGCGGCGACCTCGCTTGCCGCGACATCCACGGGGACGGTCGCGCCGCGTGTGCCGATGTCGACGCGGACGACCGAGCCGCCGCCGGCGGCGACGGCGTCGGCCAGGAAGGCAAGCTCCTCACCCTTTGTGTCGGCGGTGCCGACCACATAGATACGCTTCATTCGCCTTTCCCCGTCGTCTCCTCTGTTAGCCGGCCTGCTCGGCGGTGCGGCCTGCCGCTTCGGGCCCGGCGCTTGGTCCGGCCATTGCAATTTTTTGAGACGCGCGTATCGTATTGATATGGATGTCTCACGTCAACAAGCCGCTTCCGATGACGCCGAGCAGCTAAGAGCCGGGAAGGGGGCTCGCGCCCGTACCAGGCGGCTGATGCTGGAAACGGCGACGCGGCTGATGCAGTCCGGCGTGACGCCTTCGGTCAGCGAGGTTGCAGAGGCTGCGGAAGTGTCGCGCGCGACCGCCTATCGCTACTTTCCGAGCCAGGCCGCGCTGGTGCAGGCGGTCGTCGACGAGGGGCTCGGACCGATCCTGACCTGGAAATCGAATTCGAAAGATCCGGAACAGCGGGTCGCCGAACTCTTCGCCTCCGCCATGCCGCGCATCGAGGCTTTCGAGGCGACGTTCAAGGCGGCGCTCAAGCTTTCGCTCGACCAGTGGGCGAGACGGCAGGCTGGCACGCTAGGCGCCGAACCGGCTTTCAAGCGCGGCCATCGGATCGACCTCCTGAAGGACGCGATCGCTCCGCTCAAGGGTCAGCTCAAGCCGCGCCAGTTCAAGCGTCTTGCCCAGGCGCTGTCGATGATGTTCGGTGTCGAGGTGCTGATCGTGCTGAAGGATATTTGGGGGCTGGACAGCCGTGACATGATGGCGGTCGCCGAGTGGGCGGCGGGCGCGCTGGTGCGCGCGGCGGTAGCGGAATCAGGAGCGAAGGCGACTGGAGGTTCGGCACCAGCTGAAATAGACATGTCCTGAATCTGGTTCGACCAGATTGGAGAGGATGTCAACAACAATGACTGCAATACATCGCAGGAGACAAGGTCTCCGCATATCAAGGAGTACGAAAAATTATAGAAAACAGAGGGATGTCGCTTTGAGCGGCTTGTGGAACCGTTTTGGACTGCACAAGAAAGAACTTGACGTCCCTCTTGAATTGGTAATACCAGATCAGGACGCGTAAAGCGGAGCGAAGGTGGAGGTTGCGATCGATTTTTCTGGTCGGGCGAGGAGGCCCGAAACCGGAAATGCCGTCACGGGAGGAACTGCCAGGGCCGACCGCTATGCCGGCCCGCATGACAAGGTAGAAGGCGCACAAGGGAGGAAAACTATGCGCAAGATAGTGACCAGCGTGATCGCTGGTATCGGGCTGGCGCTTGCCTGCGGGACATCCGTCCGCGCGCAAGACAAGGAACTCACCATCTTCTGGGCGGAATGGGATCCGGCGAACTATCTGCAGGAACTCGTCAACGACTACACGGCCGAGACGGGCGTGAAAGTCACGGTGCAGACCACGCCGTGGCCTGATTTCCAGACCAAGGCCTTCACCGAGTTCAACGCGCATGGCGACGCCTACGACATGGTGGTCGGCGACTCGCAATGGCTGGGCGCCGGCTCGACGCAGGGCCACTATGTGGATCTGACCGACTTCTTCAACAAGCATAAGCTTGGCGATGTGATGGCGCCCGCGACCATCAAATATTATGCCGAGTACCCGGGCGGTTCCGGCAAGTACTGGGCGATCCCGCTGGAAGGCGATGCGATCGGCTGGTCTTACCGCAAGGACTGGTTCGAGGACCCGAAGGAGAAGGAAGCCTTCAAGGCGAAGTACGGCTACGACCTCGATGTTCCGAAGACTTATGCGCAGCTGCGCGACATCGCCGAGTTCTTCCATCGTCCGGACCAGAAGCGCTACGGCGTCGCGATCTACACCGACAACTCGTATGACGCGATGGCGATGGGCGTCGAAAGCGCGATCTTCAGCTATGGCGGCGATCTCGGCGACTACGCGACCTACAAGGTCGACGGCATCACCAATTCCAAGGAGGCCGTCGCCGGCCTCGAAATGTACAAGGAACTCTACAAGTTCACGCCTCCCGGCTGGGGCAAGACGTTCTTCGTGGAGGACAACCAAGCCATCACCGGCGGGCTCGCCGCGATGAGCATGAACTTCTTCGCCTTCTTCCCGCCGCTGGTGAACAAAGCCACCAACCCCTATGCCGACGTGACCGGCTTCTTCGCCAACCCGGCCGGTCCGGACGGCAAGCGCTTCGCCGCTCTCGGCGGCCAGGGCATCTCCGTCGTCTCGTACTCGAAGAACAAGGACGAGGCGATGAAATTCCTTGAGTGGTTCATCAAGGACGAGACCCAGAAGAAGTGGGCCGAGCTCGGCGGCTATACCTGCAGCCAGGCCGTGCTGAAGTCGGAGGCCTTCCAGAACGCTACGCCGTATAACAAGGCCTTCTACGACACGATGTTCATGGTCAAGGACTTCTGGGCAACGCCTGAATATGCCGAAGTGCTCGATCAGCTGAACCAGAATATCTATCCGTTCGTGGTCGGCGGCAAGGGCACCGCCCAGGAAGCGCTCGACAAGACCGCCGCCGACTGGAAGGCGACGTTCACCAAATACAACCGCTACAAGTAGGCGTCACAGTCAGAATGCCGGAGGAGGGTTTCCCCTCCGGCATTCCTGTTTTCAGGGAGAACGACCCGTTGGCTTCGGTAGCCCTTACCAATCTTGATCCAGCATCCAGGGCCGCCGCGCGAGGCTGGTCGGATCTGACCATCCGCAACATGTTTATCATCCCGACGCTGGTTTTCCTGATCGTCTTCAACATTTTTCCGCTGATCTATTCGCTCGGCTATTCCTTCACCAACTTCGCCGCGAACCGCAGCGAGCCCTGGCAATTCGTCGGCCTGCAGAATTACCGCGAGCTGCTCAGCGACGATCACATCTGGTCGAACTTCGTCATCACCGCGAAATATGTGATCGTGTCGGTGGCCGGGCAGATGATCGTAGGCTTCGGCCTCGCGCTTCTGCTCAACCGCAGCTTTCCGATGAAGGGCCTGATCACGACCTTGCTGTTGCTGCCGATGATGATGTCGGCGGCGGTCGTCGGCCTGTTCTGGCAGCTGCTCTACAGCCCGTCCTGGGGACCGATCAACTATGTCTTCGGCCTCGGCGACTTCGCCTGGCTCTCCAATCCCGACAGCGCCCTCTACGCGGTCGCGATCACCGACATCTGGATGTGGTCGCCCTTCGTCATGCTGCTGTCGCTCGCCGGCCTGTCGGCGGTGCCGCAGCACCTCTACGAAGCCGCCGCGATCGACCGCGCCAGCTGGTGGTACACCTTCACCCGCATCACGTTGCCGCTGGTCTCGCCGATCCTTTTGATCGCGCTGATCTTCCGCACCATGGAAGCCTTCAAGACCTTCGACATCGCCTACACGATGACGACTCAGCCGACCGCCGAGCTGATCGCGATCCGGCTCTACAAGCAGGCCTTCCAGCAGTGGGATACCGGCAAATCCTGCGCGCTCGCCTACATCGTGCTGATCATGGTGCTGGCCATCACCAACCTCTACGTAAAGTATCTCAACAAGGTGAAGGAGCGCTGAGATGGCCGCCGTCCGCACTTCTTCCGAGGTCGCGCTCAACCGTGTCGCCATCGCCGCGGTGCTGATCGCCACGCTGGTCTTCCTCGCACCGATCTATTGGATCGCCTCGACGGCATTCAAGCCGAAGGAGCTCGCCGTCAGCGTGCCGCCAACCGTGCTGTTCGAGCCCGAGGTGACGCCGTTCGTGCGGCTCTTCACCAAGCGCGTGCAGATGCAGAAGACCGTCGACCCGCAAGTCTACGAAGCCGCGCCCTGGTGGGAAAAGCGCATCTACGACGGCGGCGAGCGGGTACTGAAGGTCGGCAAGGACGTGCAGCTTTCGCAATATCCCGACCGGTTCATGAACAGCCTGATCGTGGCGGTGGTCAGCACCGTTCTCGCCGTCGGCATGGGAACCTTCACCGCCTACGGCTTCTCGCGTTTCAAGATCGCCGGCGAGGCGGACCTTCTGTTCTTCATCCTGTCGACGCGCATGCTGCCGCCGGTGGTCGTCGCCATCCCGATGTTCCTGATGTACCGGGCAGTTGGCCTCAACGACTCCCATATCGGCCTGATCATCCTCTACGTCGCCTTCAACCTGTCCTTCTCGGTCTGGCTGATGAAGGGCTTCATGGATGAGATCCCGAAAGAGTATGAGGAGGCAGCACTTGTCGACGGCTATACGCGCATGCAGGCCTTCTTCAAGATCGTTCTGCCCGAGGCCGCAACCGGCATCGCCGCCACCGCCGTGTTCTGCTTCATCACCGCCTGGAACGAGTACGCTTTCGCGCTGATCATGACCAACCGGCGCGCCCAGACGGCGCCGCCCTTCATCCCGTCGCAGATCGGCTCCGGCCTGCCGGACTGGACCACGATCGCGGCGGGCACGTTCCTGTTCCTGCTGCCGGTTGCGATCTTCACCTTCCTGCTGCGCAACCACCTGCTTCGCGGCGTGACTTTCGGAGCGATCCGCAAATGAGTTTTCGCGCCGTCAACGAGAAGTACCTTTTGCCGGCATCGCAGATCCTCATGGTGCTCGGCATCGTCGCGCTCTGCCAGCCATGGAGCCTCAGCCTGCATTCCTACGGGGTGACGATCATCCTGATCGGGCTGATCGGCTTCAACATCACGTCGAAAATCGCACCGGAGCAGAGAGAGGAAACCGGCGCCGTGACGCATGAGGGGGCCGGGCAGTGACACAGATCGAACTTCGCGGCATCGAGAAATTCTTCGGTGCGGTCCAGGTCATCCATAATCTGAACCTCGCCATCGCCGACAACGAGTTCATCGTGCTGCTTGGACAGTCGGGCTGCGGCAAGACGACGACGCTGCGCGCGATTGCCGGGCTCGAGACGATCGATAAGGGCGACATCCTGATCGACGGCAAGGCGGTGCAGCATCTGAAAGCCGCCGACCGCGACATCGCCATGGTGTTCCAGTCCTTCTCGCTCTATCCGCATATGACGGTGTTCGAGAACATCGCCTTTCCGTTGCGGGCCACGCGCATGAGCAGCGGTGAGGTCGACACCTCGGTGCGCGAGATCGCACGGGTGTTGCGGATCACCGACCTGCTCGACAAGAGGCCGTCTGCGCTTTCGGGCGGCGACATGCAACGCGTGGCGATAGGCCGCGCGCTGGTGCGGCGGCCGAAGGCGATGCTGATGGATGAGCCGATCGGCGCGCTGGACGCCAAGCTGCGCGAGGAAATGCGGGCCGAGATCAAGCGGCTGCACATCAAGCAGGGATCGACCACGATCTATGTCACCCATGATCAGATCGAGGCGATGAGTCTGGCCGACCGCATCGTCATCATGCATGAGGGCTTCATCCAGCAGGTCGGCACGCCGGACGAGGTCTACTCGCACCCGGCAAACCTGTTCGTGGCGCAATTCGTCGGCAGCCCGGTGATGAACATCGCCGAGGCGAGCGTCGCCGATCAGGCCGGCGCCGCCTCCGTCACCGTCGGTGGTGCGCCGGCAGGTTTCGAGTTCCCGCGCGAGCTCCTCTCCAGGCTGAACGGGCATTCCAATGGTGGCTTGACGCTCGGCATCCGTCCGGAAGGCGTGCTCGTCCGGCATGATGCCGCTCCCGGCTACGTGCCGGTCGAAGCGCAGATCATCGAGCCGCTCGGCTCCTTCGACATTGTCGACCTCAAGGTCGGCTCCAAGATGCTGCGCGCCCGCACCAAGGCAGGCTACGTGTCGGGTCCGGGCGAGAAGGTTCATGCCCGCATCGACCCGGAACAGGCGCATTTCTTCGACACGGCAAGCGGCAAGTCGCTGGGAGTAAGGCTGTAATGGCCCATATCGAACTGAAGAACATCACCAAGAAGTTCGGCGGCCATACCGCGCTGACGGGTCTCAACCTCAATATCGCCGATGGCGAGTTCTTCGTGCTTTTGGGCGAAACCGGCGCCGGCAAGACGACGACGCTCCGGATGATCGCCGGCCTCGAGAAACCGACCGAGGGCCAGGTCTTCATCGACGGCGTCGACGTCGCCGACTGGAGCGCGGCCGAGCGCGACGTGGCCTTGGTGCTGCAGCAATATTCGCTCTATCCGCGCTACACGGTGCGGCAGAATCTCGAGTTTCCGCTGAGGCCAAAGATTCGCCGGCTGCCGGATGCCGAGATCAAGGACCGCGTCGCGCGCGCCGCCCGCACGCTGCGCATCGAGCATCTGCTCGACCGCAAGACCGACCGGCTCTCCGGTGGCGAGATGCAGCGCGTCTCGATCGGCCGCGCGATCGTGCGCAAACCACGCGTGTTCCTGATGGACGAGCCGCTGTCGGCGCTCGACGCCAAGCTACGCGAGGCGCTGCGCACGGAGTTGAAGAACCTGCAGATGCAGCTCGGTGCCACCTTCCTGTTCGTCACCCACGACCAGATCGAAGCGATGTCGATGGGCGACAAGGTCGGCGTGCTGAACCATGGCCGCATCGTTCAGACCGGCACGCCGCAGGAGATCTACAACAATCCCCGCGATACCTATGTCGCAAGCTTCGTCGGCTCGCCGCCGATGAACCTCATCGACGGCACGCTGGTCGACGACCGCGCGGTGATGGCGCCGATGAGTTTCGAATTGCCGGTTGGCGGGGGGGCCAGGGCTTCTTGGGGGCTAAAGACGGGGGGCGCGACCGGCGGTCGCCCGCTCGTCTTCGGCATCCGTCCGGAGGACGTCTATCTGGAAGGCGGCGCGCCGGTCGAGGCTAAGGTCCACGATGTCGAGAACCACGGCGTCGAGAAGATCGTGACGCTGAGGGTCGGCGACACGATGCTGAGAGCCACCGTGCCGGCGAGAACCGCCGTCGAGATCGAGCAGCCGGTCCGCTTTGCCTGGAACGCGGACAAGGTGGTGCTGTTCGATAAGGGCAGCGGGGTGAGCCTGCGGCACGCCGGATAGCGGGCGGATCGGCCGATTGCTGTCGGCCTGCACTTACTTCGGCAGATAGGTCTCGTAGGGCGTGTCGTTGATCAGCAGGATCACGCATTCGGTGTCGGACAGGCAGGCATCGTCATGCATCTCGTTGGCTTTCTGGGTCCAGTAGGAGCCCGGCGGCAACTCGACCCTGGTCGCCTCGCCGCCCTGGATCTGCCAATGCGCCCAGAGCCCCTTGATGACCACGGCGCGATAGTCGGCGGTGTGCGCGTGGACCGGTGCGCGCCAGTTCCCGGGAACTTTGAGCAGCGTGCCGGCCGCGCCCTCGGTCCGCGAGCCCCATAGCGGGCCGAGGCGCTGCGGCTGGTCCGGCGCTTCGACGACATAAGGGATCTTGTCGGCCGTCAGATAGCTGTCTTCAAGGCCGAATGCCTGCCCCGGAGAGATGGTGAGCGCGGCGAGCGCAAGCGCTGCGAGTTGATTAGCCATGAGCGGTTCCTCCTCGGCTCAGCTTAGGCAATCCCTGTCGGTGAAGAATGACGCGTCGTCCAAAAGACTTGGCAATTCCTCCAGCGTGGTAGCGTCCTGAACGCCGGCTGTCAGGATTGCTCGCCGCCGCCATTGCGCAGATGGCTCGGCGCGACACCCATCACCCGCTTGAAGGCGCGGCTGAAGGAAGCTTCCGAATCGTAGCCCAGTTTCGCCGCCACGACAGACACCCGCATGCCGTCGCGGGCGAGCCATTGCCGCGCCTGATGCATGCGCACGCGCAGCACATATTTGGCCGGCGTCTCGCCGACCACGGTGGCGAAGCGCTGCGCGAAGGCGGAGCGAGACGCGCCCATCAATCGGGCCAGGGCCCCGACCGTCCAATCCCGGTCGGGCTGCAGATGAATAGCGGCGAGCACCTTGCCGACGTCAGGATTGCGCACCGCGGCGATCCATCCGGTCGCGTCGCCGCAGCCGTTCTCTACCCAGGAGCGGATGATTGTGGCGGCGAGCACGTCAGCCAGGCGGGCGAGAATGCCGCCCGAGCCGACCCGGTCCATCGTCACCTCGCCAGCCATCGCATCGAGCAGATGCTGGATGCCCGGCGCGTTCGCCATCAGCTTATGCGCCTGCATCAGGTCGGGCATCATGTCGAGCAGCGGATGCGAGCCGTCGAGATTGAAATGCATGCTGCCGCAAAACAGCAAGGTCTTGCAGCCGTCGCAGCCGTTGGAGACGTCATAGATGTTCTCGCAGACCGGCTCGATCGTATAGCGGCCGATCGGCACGGGCGGAACGCCCGGCGCGCTCGCCAGCACATGCTCATCGCCACGCGGGATCAAGAGCGCGTCGCCGACAGAGAGCTCGATCCATTCCTTGGCCGGTGAGAACAGCCAGCAGCCCTGTTGGCCGATGAAATGGAACCGCGCCGCCTTCTGCGCGGGGAAGGAAACGGCCCACGGTTCGCCCAGCACGCAGCGGCCATAGTCGACGCCGTCGAGCCGCAATCCGCGCAGCATGTCGGTCAGCGGATCGCCGGACGCCGGGAATGTGGTTTTGGACGAATTGTAATTCATTCCGGCGTTTCTAGCATGGAAACTCCAGCCGGTCACTCCCTATGTTGCACTGCAGCGTCGCGCCAGGCCTGTAACGGGTGGATCCCGAACTGGCGGTCTTCCAAATGGCGCCGCAAAACAGATCGGAGATTTCCCATGACCGAACCCGCCACAGGCGTCATCGATGCCGCTGTTCTCGATAGAACCGAAGCCGAGGAGCGAAGCGAGCCTGTATGGGGCGCGGTGGTCTCGCTGGCGCTCGGCGTGTTTGGCTTGGTGACCGCCGAATTTCTGCCCGCTAGCCTGCTGACGCGGCTGGCGCAGAATCTCGGCGTCAGCGAAGGCGCCGCCGGCCAGGCCGTGACGGCGACGGCCGTCGTCGGCGCGATCGCAGCACCCACGATGGCCATCGTCACCAAGCGGCTGGACCGCAGGCTGGTCATGTGGCTGCTCACCTTGCTTCTGATCGTCTCCAACCTGCTTGCCGCCTTCGCCTCCTCGCTCACAATGCTGCTTCTGGCCCGCGTGGTGCTGGGCGTCGCGCTCGGCGGCTTCTGGTCGATGTCGGCCGCCATGGCGATGCGACTGGTGCCGATGCGGCTGATGCCGCGCGCAATGTCGATCATCCTGACCGGCGTATCGGTGGCGACCGTCACCGCGGCGCCGGTCGGCGCCTATGTCGGCGACATCTGGGGCTGGCGTACGGCCTTCATGATCGCGGCGGTCGTCGGCGCGCTGACGCTGCTTGTACAGCTTGCCACCATCCCCAGCCTGCCGCCGACGGCCGTGGCGAGCTTTCGCACGCTGATCGAGGTATTGAAGCGGCGGACGATCCGCATCGCCCTGCTGGTCGTGCTGCTCGTCGCCTCGGGACAGTTTGCCGGCTTCACCTATGTGCGGCCATTCCTGGAGACGGTGCCGGTCATGCCGATCGAGACCATCTCGCTGGTTCTGCTCGCCTATGGCATCGGCGGCTTCTTCGGCAATTTCGCCGGCGCCTTCCTGGCCGAGCGCAATCTGAAGCTTGCGGTCGGATTGGCGCCGCTGCTGATCGCGCTGTCGGCGCTTGCCATGCTCACCGTCGGCACTTCACCGGTGATTGCGGCAATCGCAGTTGCGGCATGGGGCTTTGCCTTCGGCGCGGTGCCGGTCGGGCTGCAGACTTGGCTGGTGCGCGCCGCTCCCGACCAGGCCGAGAGCGCCGGCGGCCTGATGGTCGCGACGTTCCAGGTGGCGATCGCGCTGGGCGCAGTCTTCGGCGGCCTGCTGGTCGACCATGCCGGCGTCGCCAGCGCATTCGGCTACGGTGCCATGGCAACGCTGCTCGCAGCGCTGGTGACTTTCGCCGTCGGGCCGAAACAGGCTGAATAACCTTGGACGCCGACAAGCCAGTCGGTACGGCCGGCTTGTCGGCAGGGCGATGCAGTCTGGGCTAAGCCGAGCGGCCGTCGAACTCGAATACCTCGATGGCGGCGTGATCGATGCCGTCGAGGCAATTGATGTTGATGTAGGCGCTGCGCTCGCTGCCTTGACTGACATCCTCGGCGAAGGGATGGATGCCGCAAGTCCGGCAGAAGCGATGCGCGATCAAGCCCTTGCCGAAGGTGTATTTGCCGAGGTCGTCGCCCCAGGCAACCAGGCGCATGCTGGCGTGCGGCACGGCCCAAAGCAGCGCCCCCTTGCGCGCGCAGATCGAGCAGTTGCAGCGCACGGCGCCGCCGAGCTCGCCTGCGACCTCGAAAGCCACCTTGCCGCAGTGGCAACTGCCTTTGTACAGCATCAGTCTCTTTCCTATCGCTGGCAGGTGCAAAGGCACCCTTGCCGGGTTATCCATCCGCTAGCCAAATCGGCTGCCTTAAAAGACGTTGCATCCTTGCGGAGTCCGACATCGACATGCAATCCGCGCGCGACCGTCTCGAAATCATCCTGTCACGTCTTGCCAATCGCGCGGCTGACGAAAAGGTCTACGTCAAGCTCTATACCCAAGCGGCGCTCGCCGCAGCGGATGCAGCCGACGCGCGGCAAAGAGCCGGCGTCTGCCTCGGGCCGCTCGATGGCGTGGTGGTGTCGATCAAGGATCTGTTCGATGTCGCCGGCGAGCCGACCCGGGCAGGCTCGCGGATGCTCGCCGGTGCTCAGCCCGCCGCGCAGGACGCGGCGATCGTGCGCCGGCTGCGCCAGGCGGGCGCGGTGATCCTCGGCAAGACCAACATGACCGAATTCGCCTTCACCGCGATCGGCGACAACCTGCACTACGGCACATCGGGCAATGCGGCGGATGCCAGCCTGATCCCGGGCGGTTCTTCATCCGGAGCCGGCGTTGCGGTGGGCGAAGGCAGCAGCCAGGTCTCGATCGGCTCGGACACGGGCGGCTCGGTGCGCATTCCGGCCTCGCTCAACGGCGTCGTCGGCTTCAAGCCGACGGCCCGGCGCGTGCCTTTGGACGGCGCCTTTCCTTTGTCGGCGACACTGGATTCGATCGGGCCGCTCGCCCGCAGCGTCGGTGATTGCGCGGTTGCCGACGCGATCATGGCGGGGGAGGAGCCGATGGCGCTTCAACCGATCCCGCTCGCCGGTCTGCGCATCGGCGTTCCGCGCGGCCGGCTCTTTGATGACACGCAAGCCGACGTCGCCGCGGCCTTTGAGGCGTGCACCAGCCAGATGGAGCGGGCAGGGGCGCGCGTTGCCGATCTATCGATCGATGACCTCATTGGCGGGATGCGCGCGGCGACCATGCGCGCCTCGATCGCGTCGATGGAGGGTGCGGAGGTGCATGCCGACTGGCTGGCGACCGGCGCCTCGGTGCCCGTCGACCCACATGTCAGCGGGCCTTTGTCGCGCGCGCTGACGGTTCCCGCTTCCGCCTATATCAGGAC
>NZ_RZSN01000083.1:0-25215 GCF_003997315.1 Mesorhizobium sp. M1A.F.Ca.IN.020.04.1.1 | reverse complement strand
CATACCGGGCGTGTGTTGGCCATGGTCGGCGGCTTCTCCTACGCGCAGTCGGAGTTCAACCGCGCTACCCAGGCGATGCGCCAGCCGGGCTCCTCGTTCAAGCCGATCGTCTATTCGGCGGCGCTCGACAACGGCTACACGCCGGCTTCCGTGATCATGGACGGGCCGATCACCATCCAGAGCGGCAACACGACCTGGACGCCGAAGAACTATGACGGCACGGCCGCCGGCCCGGCCACCTTGCGCTCGGGCATCGAGAAGTCGCGCAACCTGATGACGGTGCGGCTGGCCAACGACATGGGCATGAAGCTGGTCGTCGAATATGCCGAGCGTTTCGGCGTTTACGATCATCTTGCGCCCTATCTGCCGATGGCTCTGGGCTCCGGCGAGACGACGGTCATGCGCATGGTGTCCGCCTATTCGATTATGGCCAATGGCGGCAAGTCGATCAAACCGTCGCTGATCGACCGCATCCAGGATCGCTACGGCAAGACCGTGTTCAAGCAGGACGAACGCGGCTGCGAGGGCTGCAACGCCGCCGAATGGAAGAACCAGCCCGAGCCGGAACTGGTCGACAATTCCGAGCAGGTGCTCGATCCGATGACGGCCTACCAGATCACCTCAATGATGGAGGGCGTGGTGCAGCGCGGCACCGGCGCCACCATCGCCGAGCTCGGCCGCCATATCGCCGGCAAGACCGGAACCACCAATGATGAGAAGGACGCCTGGTTCATCGGCTTCACGCCGAACCTCGTCGTCGGCCTCTATATGGGCTACGATACGCCGCGCGGCCTGGGCAAGGGGGCCACGGGTGGTGGCCTCGCCGCGCCGATCTTCAAGGACTTCATGCGCGTCGCGCTCGACGGCACGCCCAATGTCGACTTCCAGGTTCCGGAAGGCATGAAGCTGATCGCCATCAACCGCAAGACCGGCATGCGCGCGGCCGAAGGCGACCCCAACACCATCATCGAGGCGTTCAAGCCCGGCACCGGCCCGGCCGACAGCTATTGGGTCATCGGCATGGGCGCGGACGGCTCCAATGGTGCCGGCGGCGCGCTGTCGCCGCAGGCCAATCAGGCCATCCAGGACGGTGGCGGCGGCCTTTACTGACTTCCCCAGGTTTCGAATGGGCCGGCAGCTTAACGCCGGCCCATTTCGCTTTACAGGCGTCGGTGCCGTGCCTATGTATCGCGCCGATTCCGAAAAGAACGACAAGAACAGGACAGAACGAAGAGCCATGCGCGCGGAAACGCAGAACATTGTCGACGAGATCAGGCAGGCGATAACCCTGCTGAGGAGGCATCTTTGACTGGGATCCGGCCCTCAAGCGGCTTGAATATCTGAACTCGCGCGCGGAGGATTCCAGCCTCTGGAACGACCCTGCGGAAGCGCAGAAGCTGATGCGGGAGCGCCAGAGCCTCGATGAGGGGATCGCGGCGGTCAAAGGCCTGACCCAGGCGCTCGAGGACAATATCGGCCTGATCGAACTCGGCGAGGAAGAGGGCGACGAGGGCGTCGTCGCCGAAGCCGAAGCGGCGCTGCGTTCGATGCAGGGCGAGGCCAAGGCCCGTCAGGTGGAGACCCTGTTGTCGGGCGAGGCGGACGCCAACGACACCTATCTTGAAATCCATGCCGGCGCCGGCGGCACCGAGAGCCAGGACTGGGCCTCGATGCTCTTGCGCATGTACACGCGCTGGGCCGAGCGGCGCCGCTTCAAGGTCGAGGTGCTGGAAGTCCATGAAGGCGAAGAGGCCGGCATCAAGTCGGCCACCGTGCTCATCAAGGGGCACAACGCTTATGGCTGGCTGAAGACGGAATCCGGCGTTCACCGCCTGGTGCGCATCTCGCCCTACGACAGCAATGCGCGCCGCCACACCTCCTTCGCCAGCGTCTGGGTCTATCCCGTCATCGACGACACGATCGAGATCAACGTTTCGGAATCCGACGTGCGCATCGACACCTATCGTTCGTCCGGCTCGGGCGGGCAGCACGTCAACACCACCGACTCGGCGGTCCGCATCACCCATCTCGCGACCGGCATCGCAGTTGCTTGCCAAGCCGAACGCTCGCAGCACAAGAACCGGGCTAAGGCCTGGGAGATGCTGCGCTCGCGGCTCTACGAGGAAGAGCTGAAAAAGCGCGAGGCCGTGGCGAACGCCACCGAGGCGTCGAAGAGCGATATCGGCTGGGGCCACCAGATCCGTTCTTACGTCCTCCAACCCTATCAGCTGGTGAAGGATCTGCGCACCGGCGTCGAAAACACCAGCCCGTCAAGCGTGCTCGACGGCGATCTCGACGAATTCATGGAGGCCTCGCTGTCGCATCGCATCGAGGGCGGTGCAGGTGAGGCGATGGCGGACCTCGACTAGGTATTCCGAAAACTTTCCGCCGGGTGGCGGCTGGCAGGGGGTGAGACCTTGGCAAATCCGGAAAAGGCAGGTGCTCGTACGCTTGCCGGGCAATGCTTCTGCGGCACCGTCCGCTACGAGGTGACCGATGAATTCGCCTACGCGGTGAATTGCCATTGCTCGAACTGCCGCCGTACCACAGGGTCGGCTTTCAAGCCCATTGCCGGCATCGCGCGCGACAAGTTTCATCTCATCGCGGGCGACGACAGGCTGCTGATCTATGGCGATGCCGGCGGCCACGACGCGCATTGCGGGCAGTGCGGCTCCTTGCTCTACTCCTTGGTGCGGGAGGGTGCCTACGTCCATGTTGCCATGGGAACCCTGACGGGCGATCCGAGCATTCGCCCAAGTGCACATATCTTCGTCGGTTCCAAGGCGCCATGGTTCACGATTACGGACGACCTGCCGCAATATCGTGAACATGTCACCGGCTGACGGTCGGAACTTCCGTCGGCAGAATTTCGTTCTTAGGCACCCCTGGTCGCAGGCTTGTCGTAGTTATTGTTAACCAAGTCGGCGCACCCTTTTCTGCGGCCGCTGCTGAACCCCGGTGCGATTCCGAGGGCACGCCCAGTTCTTGCGCCGGCCAAGGAATCAGCCCAGCATTCGGGCTGGGTATAGAAGCATGTATGGCCGGACGCGGCATATCTGCGACTGACGATCCGGCCACTGGGAAGACACGTTCCGGGAACGGGCAAGCGACAAAACGCTTGATGCTCGAAAGGAACGCTTCGATGTCTGCTGCCACGTCAAGATCGGCCCGAGCCGTTCGCCCGGCCGGCCGGCTCCTGTTTTCCCTGTTCGCCACCTTCGGGACCATGATGCTGACCGCTACTGCCGTCGCGCACGACGCCAAACCTACGGCGGTGCTTCCGCAAGCCTGGAGCTATCCCTTTGCCTGCTGCGCCAACTACGACTGCAAGGAGGTGCCACAGACATCGATCGGCGAGCGGCCGGAAGGCTATGTGATAAAAGGCACGGGCGAGGTGGTGGCCTACAGCGACAAGCGGGTCAAGGATTCGCCTGATGGCGAATATCACTGGTGCGCGCACCAGGCCGGATTGGACGCCGGCAAGACCATCTGCCTGTTCGTGCCGCCGCCCTCTTACTAGGATTGCCGCGGCCAGGCAGTGCCATGTGAGCTCTCGACCGGGCGCTGCCGCGCCTGCTGACGAACGGTTGTCAGGACGACGTCTTTATGTTGCCTTGCTGCCACGGAAGTTCCGCCGCGTCTTCCGCACGGAACTGTGCGGGGCGGGCGGCGGACAACGGAGAGATCCATGATCATCAAGGGAAGCTGCCACTGCAAGGCCACGACTTTCGAAGTCTCCGAGGCGCCGCAGACGGTGACGCAATGCACGTGCTCATTCTGCTCCAAGCGCGGGTCGCTCTGGGCCTATTACGTCCCGTCGCAATTCAAGCTCACCTGCCCGCCTGAGAACGTCTCCTTCTACCGCTGGGGCTCGAAAACCATAAAGCATGGTTTCTGCTCGACCTGCGGCTGCGGCACCTTCACCGAAACGCCGGACTGGTCGACGGGCCAGCCCGACTTCGACAACCCGAGGATCAGCGTCAACTCTCGCCTGTTCGACGACTTCGACCTGGACAGGGTCGAAGTGGTGGTGATCGACGGCAAGAACCTCTGGTAGCTTTGCCGTTCCGCTTTTTGCCGCAATTCATGGTACAACGCGTGCGGAAGGGCTGATTTGGCGCGGCTGCAACGGCCGCGATTTGGAGAGGGACAATCTTATGAAGAAGACCGTGCTCGTCGCCGTGGCGACGGCTGTGCTCGTGAGCGCCTGCACCACCACCGATCCGTATACCGGCGACCAGAAGATCTCCAACACCGCGGCCGGCGCCGGCCTCGGCGCGTTGGCGGGTGCCAGCCTTGGTCTGCTGGCCGGCGGCAACGACCGCCGCAACGCGCTGATCGGTGCGGGCATCGGCGCCCTTGCCGGCGGCGCGATCGGCGCGACGATGGACCAGAACGAGGCCGAGCTTCGCCGTCAGCTGCAGGGCACCGGCGTCAGCGTCACCCGCAGCGGCGACCAGATCATTCTCAACATGCCGTCCGACATCACCTTCAACGTCGACCAGGACGCGGTGAAGCCGGGCTTCTACCCGGTGCTGAACTCGGTGGCGCTGGTGCTGAACAAGTTCCGCCAGACGACCGTCGACGTCTTCGGCCACACCGACTCGACCGGCGGCGACGAGCACAATTTCGACCTGTCGCAGCGCCGTGCGCTGGCCGTCGCCAACTACCTGTCGGGCCAGGGCGTCGATTCCCGCCGCTTCGCCGTCACCGGCTTCGGCAAGACACGTCCGGTCGCTTCCAACGCGACGGCCGCCGGTCGCGCCCAGAACCGTCGCGTCGAGATCCAGCTGTCGCCGCTGACTTGATAGAAGCTGCTGCCAGGAGAACTACTCTACTATGCAAAACGGCCCCGCGAGGGCCGTTTTGTTTTTGACCTCGAGATGGGAAAGGCCGTCGGGGCCTCAGCTAGTTCTAATTGATGCCTTTCCATCGCCTTGGAAAGGACTAGCATCGACGCTGTCCAGCGGGGACGAGGCGGTACAACCGGCCGCGCAATCAGCATTTTTCCGCCTCGGTCTTGCACGGCCAGTTCAAGAATCTGGGAGGAATGCATGACAAGAACGACTCGCCTTGGGCGCTGCGGCGTCCTCGTTTTAACTGGCCTCTTGGGCGCATGGGTTGGAGCCGCCACGGCCCGGGCCGAAGACGCCAACAAGGCCGACATCGAAGCTCTGAAAAAATCGCTGGCCAAATATGAGGACTACACGGCCGCCGTTCGCGACCTCTATCTGTCGACCGTCGGCTGCGTCTATTACTCGGGCGAGAAGATTCCGGGCACGATGGAATATCCGAAGGGCGCCATGGGCATCCATTTCGTCAACGTTCCGAGCGTCGGCCAGAAGCTCGACCCGATGAAGCCCAACGTGCTCATTTACGAACCGACCAAGGAAGGCTTGAAATTGGTCGGCGTAGAATGGCTGGTGCCCTTGACCCCGGATGTCAAGGAACCACCGAGCCTATTTGGCCAGAAATTCATGGGTCCGATGGAGGGGCATTATCCGCTCATCCCGAAGGAGTTCGTCCATTACGATCTTCACGCCTGGCTGTTCAGGGACAATCCGAACGGCATGTTCAGCCCGACGAACCCGAAGGTGAAATGCAGCAACGCCGAGTTTCCGATGCTGGAGAAGCCGACCAAGATGATGCCCGGGCCGATGTAGGCAGCAGCAGGACAATCCCGGCAAAGCGCTTGTATCCTTCAAGCGAAGCGGCAGTAGAGGAACGGCCCCATTCGGGGCCGCCTCGTTGTTGCCGACGCGGTATTGAGGTCAGACCTTCGCGACGATGCGCATGAAGGCGGGCACGTCATCGCCGAAGCCGACGGTCGCGTCGTCCTCTTCATGGCGGTGGCGGCCAGGGCGGCTGTGGTCGCGCTGAGGACGGGAAGCCCCGCGCTGCTCGTTGCGGTTGTCGGAACCCTTGCGGTCGTTCTCGGAACGGATCGCATCCTTGCGGGCGCGGCGCTCGGCAATATCGGCAATCTCGGCCACCGGCTGCTCTTCGCGTGGTGTCTCCGGCGTCTCGTCGTCGCTGTGCCTGGCGTGGCGGTCCGCGCTTTTCTTGCGCTCGCCACGGCTCTTGCGGTCCTCGTCCTTGCGACCGGCGCGCCGCGGCGCGCCGCGGCCACGGCGAGGCGCTTCTTCGCCTTCGCTCTCGGCGACCGTTGACAGGTCGCCGTCATGCCATTCGATCTTGGTGCCAATCAGCTTTTCGATGGCGTCGACATATTTGGTGTCGGAGCGCGTCGCGATGGTGAAGGATTTTCCGGAGCGGCCGGCCCGGCCGGTGCGCCCGATACGGTGGACATAATCCTCTGCATGGATCGGCACGTCGTAGTTGAAGACGTGGCTGACGTCTGGAATATCGAGGCCGCGGGCGGCGACGTCCGAGGCGACGAGGTAACGCAGCTTGCCATCGCGGAAATTGGCAAGCATCTGCATGCGGGCGCGCTGATCCATGTCGCCATGCAGCGCGCCGGCGTCGAAATCATGCTTCAGCAGCGAGCGGAAAAGCTCCGACACTTCGACCTTGCGGTTGCAGAAGATGATGGCGTTCTTCAGATCGGACTCTTCGGCCCGCATGAGATTGCGAAGCGTCTCGCGCTTGTCCCACGGCTTGGAGCCTGACTTCACCAGGCGCTGCGTGATGCTGGTCGCGGTGGAAGCGGCTCTGGATACCTCGACGCGCACCGGCGCATGCAGGAATTTCTCGGTGAGCTTGGTGATTTCCGGCGGCATGGTCGCCGAGAAGAACAAGGTCTGGCGCGTGAACGGGATCATCTCGCAGATGCGCTCGATATCCGGGATGAAGCCCATATCGAGCATACGGTCGGCCTCGTCGATGACGAGGATCTCGACGCCGTTGAGCAAGAGCTTGCCGCGCTCGCGGTGGTCGAGCAGCCGGCCGGGCGTGGCGATCAGCACATCGGCGCCGCGCTCCAGCTTCTTGTCCTGCTCCTCGAAGGAGACGCCGCCGATCAGCAGCGCGATGTTGAGCTTGTGGTTCTTGCCGTATTTGACGAAGTTTTCCTCAACCTGGGCGGCGAGCTCGCGTGTCGGCTCGAGGATCAGCGTGCGCGGCATCCGGGCACGCGCACGGCCCTTTTCCAGCCGGGTCAGCATCGGCAGCACGAAGGAAGCGGTCTTGCCGGTGCCTGTCTGCGCAATGCCCAACACATCCTTCCCGAGCAGCGCATGCGGAATGGCGCCGGACTGGATCGGGGTAGGCTTGGTGTAGCCGGCATCGGTGACTGCGGAGAGGACCTTCGGCGACAGGCCGAGGTCTGTGAACGTCAACGCTTCTTGAGCGGTCTGAGTGTCTGCGGACAAGTTGTGGCTGTCTTTGGCTGGTTCGGGAAAAATCGCAACACGCGTTGCGGCGGGCGCCGCGCGCCTGCAAGATCGGGTTGCAGTTAGGCGCAAGCCCGCGATTTGTCAACAGAAACGGCCGGGAATCCGGCGGATTGTGAACACGTAACCTTAATTGCGATGCTTAATCGGGGTTATTGTCTTCTACCGGCTCAATAGCGGAATTGCTCGGCAAGAATACGCTCGTTCCATGAATGATTGGGATCGAACAGCAACGTCGCCGTCGCGGTCGGCGATTCCCGCACCGTGACAGAGGCGATCGCCTTGACCTCGGTGTGGTCGGCGGCGGCGTTCACCGGGCGCTTTTCCGACTCCAATATGTCGAAGCGCACGATCGCTTTGTTGGAGAGCAGCGCGCCGCGCCAGCGCCGGGGCCGGAAGGGGCTGACCGGCGTCAGCGCCAAAAGCGGCGCGTCGAGCGGTAGGATCGGCCCGTGCGCCGACAGATTGTAGGCTGTCGAACCAGCGGGTGTCGCGATCATGACGCCGTCGCAGTTCAATTCCTCCAGCCGCACCTGCTCGTCGACGGTGATGCGTATTTTCGCGGTCTGATAGGATTGGCGCCAAAGCGCCACTTCGTTGATCGCCAGCGCCGAGATCGTTTCGCCCTCGTGAGTCACCGCCTGCATTTCCAGTGGGCGGATCGTCTCGGATACCGCTTTCGAAATGCGTTCATCGAGACCGCCGGCGCGATATTCGTTCATCAGGAAGCCGATGGTGCCACGGTTCATCCCGTAGACCTTCTTGCCCGTGCTCATCGTGTCGCGCAGCGTCTGCAGCAGGAAGCCGTCACCGCCGAGCGCGATGATGATCTCCGCCTCGGCGACAGGTATTTGCCCATAGCGCGCCGACAAGGTTTCCAGCGCCGCGCGGGCGTCGTCGGTGTCGGAAGAGACGAAGGCGAAACGGCTGGTTTCTTTGCTCATGGATCCCGAACGGCGACCGCTACCGCCTGCCGGTCGCGCAGGCGACGGCGTAGCATGCGCCGACCGCATCTGCAAAGGGCGGTGCGCCCCGCCATGCGGATAGGCGTTGGCGCTCGCGCTTCGTGACAGCCATGCAACGAATGTGATGGCTGTAATGGTTAAGACCAGGCTTAAACACTCGTAAAGCCGGATCGATCATGTTAGCCGGCAGTGGATGGGTTGGCGGGGGCTGGCCAGTCGAGAGACCTGTCTATTGCCGGTGACGCGTCTGATCATAGTCTTCCTGATGATGGGAAGTTTCGCCCTCATGTTCGCCGAGCTTGTGCGCCACTCGGAGGAGATGAGCCAGCGGCCGCATCCGACGGCCTCCCGCTGCGGCGACGCCGCCGGGATGCCCTGTCCGCAAAGGGCGCTTTAAAGCGCTAGCGGTTCTGCAGCAGGTGACAGCCCGCCTGCCGCTTCTGCGCGAGATACTCGTCGATCACCTGGCGGTAGCGCACCTTGCCGAAGCTCGGGAAATGACCGCCATGCACGACCGAGACGTCGAGGTTGCGCATGGCAAGCAGCGTCTCGACATAGTCGCCGATATCGGAGTGGTAGACGTCGTCGATCAGCGGCCCGTCATAGACGATGTCACCCGACAGGAGCATGCGGGTCTTTCGCTCGTAGAGCGCGATGCCGCCGGGTGAGTGGCCAGGCGTGTGGATGACCTCGAAGGCACGATCGCCGAGATCGACAACGTCGCCATGCTCAAGCAGCCGGTTGGCCGGCGCAGGCGGGATGCGGTAGCTGGCCGTATCCCATCCGTCGGGCATGCCGTCGAACATCTCGTCTGTCGCGTAGCGGTCGGCGACCGTCCACTCGTTGCGCGGATCGGCAAGGATCTGGGCTTCAGCCGAATGCACGCAGCGATCCGGAAATTCGTGGTGGCAGCCGATGTGGTCGAAATGCGTGTGGCTGGCGACGCAGACAAGCTTGGTTTCGGTGACCAGCGGCACATGGCGCCGCAGGCTGACATGGCCGAGGCCGGTATCGAACAAAAGATCGCGGTCGCGGCCGCGCACATGCCAGATGTTGCAGCGGAAGAACGGCTTTATCCATGGCTCATGGATGAGCGTGACGTCGTCGCCCATGCGGATGGCCTCGTACCAGTCCGGAGCCTCGATGACCGGAAGCATGCTCATTGGATCAGTCCGCCAGCAGGATGATGTCTTGAGCATTGCATGAAACCGCGACCGTGTCGCCGGCCTGGACGGTCGCGGGAGCTGGTGCCTTGGCGATGAACTGCAATGTAGGATCCTGCGCCGAGGTGGCGAGCACCCGCTTGAAGCTCCCTTGGTAGACGACGTCGCTCACTCTGGCGGTGCCGAGCGCAACGTCGCCTTTCGCTCCCGCAAGGATGAGGTGCTCGGGCCGGATGGCAAGCGCCACAGCCGCGCCAGCCGGCGCCGTGCCGGGCAGCGAGATCGGCCCGAGCCTGGTCGCCACTGCGAAGCGTCCATCCTGTGTTTCGCCGGCTTTGCCGGCAAGAATCGTGCTTTCGCCCATGAAGGTCGCCGAGAAGCGAGTCTTCGGCCGCGCATAGACCCGCTCGGGCGGTCCTTCGTCCTCGATGCGCCCGTCATTCATCACCACGCAATGGTCAGCCAGGGCCATCGCTTCTTCCTGGTCGTGCGTGACATGGACGAAAGCGGTGCCGACTCGTTTCTGGATCGCTTTCAACTCGTCCTGCATCTGCCGGCGCAGCTTAAGATCCAGCGCGCCGAGCGGCTCGTCGAGCAACAGCACCGCCGGCTCGATGACCAGCGCGCGCGCCAGCGCCACGCGCTGGCGCTGGCCACCGGAGAGCTGGTGCGGCTTCTTGTCGAAGGAGGCTGCAAGCCCGACGAGGGCGAGCGCTTCGCGTGCCTTTGCCGTCCGCGTCGCGCCATCGACGCCCTGCATGCGCAACCCGAAGCCGACATTCTTACCGACGCTCATATGCGGGAACAGCGCGTAGTCCTGGAAGACGGTCGCCGTCGGTCGCTTGGCTGGCGGCACGGCGGTGCAGTCCTGCCCGCGGATGAACACCTTGCCTTCGCTGGGGGTGACGAAGCCGCCAAGGATCGAAAGGAGCGTCGTCTTGCCGGAGCCCGACGGGCCGAGGAGGATCGTGTAGGTGCCGGGCTCGATCGCGAGCGAGACGTTCTTCAAAACGGCGAGGTGGCCGAAACGATGCGAGACGTTGCGGATGTCGACCAAAGGGGTGGTCATGCCGGCTTTCTCCGCACCAGGGTCAATTCGAACAGCACCACGAGCACAATCGAGACCGCAAAGACCAGCGAGCCGACGGCATTGGTCTTGGGATTGAGGCCGGAGCGCAAGAGGTTCCAGATCTCGACCGGGAGCGTCGTCTCGAAACGGGTGAGCAGGTAGGAGATGACGAACTCGTCCCAGGAGAAGGTCATCGACAGGAAGAAGCCGGCGAAGATCGCCGGCGCCATGACCGGCACGGTGATCATCAGCAGCACCTTCCATTCGGGAGCGCCGAGGTCGCGCGCGGCGCGCTCGATGTTGATCTGGTGGTCGCCCATCTGGCTATAGATGATGGCGAAGCAGAGCGGCAGGTTGATCACCACATGGCCGATGCCGGCGGCGATGAGCGATTTCGGCACGCCGGCCCAGTTGAACAGCACCAGCAGCCCCATGCCGATGATCAGATAGCTGACGGTGAGCGGCAGCGTGATCAACCCGCGCAGCAGGGCCGAGCCCGGCAGCACGAAGCGCGCGAAACCCCAGGCGGAAAGGAAGCCGAGCGTGACGGATGCGAGCGAGGACAGCACCGCCACCAGCAGCGAATTGACCAGCGCGGAGGTGAGGCGTGCATCGGACAGCACCGCCTGGTACCAGCGCAGCGACGGGCCGGTGAAAGGCGGGATGGGGAAAGAGGTCGCCTGCAGCGAGAACAGTATCAGCACGACCACCGGCAGGAAGATGAAGCCGTAGACGGCGATCGCGTAGAGCCAGGCGGCGAGGCGGACGGCAGCACGCATGGTCAAGCCCGCTCGATCTTCAGCCAGCGGGCGCAGGCGAGATAGGCGACGGTGACGACGGCCATCAGGATGATCGAAAGCGCCGAGGCCAGCGGAAAATCGCCGCGCCGGCCGATCTGCATCATGACCAGCTGCGGCATGACCAGCTCGTTGTTGCCGCCGAGGATCTGCGGCGTGATGTAGTCGCCGATGCAGAGTACGAAGGTGAGGAAAGCCCCGACCATGATACCGGGCAGGGTCAGCGGCAGCACGACATGCAGGAAGGTCCGCACCGGCCCGGCACCGAGGTCGGCGGCCGCCTTGCGATAGCTCGGGCTGAGTTGTTTCAGATTGGCGAAGATGGTGAGCGTCAGCAGCATGACGAAGAAGTGGACGAAGCCGGTGACGGTAGCGAACCGAGTGTTCGCAAGCTGCAGCGGCTCCGCGACCAAGCCGATGCCGGTGAGCGCCCGATTGATGACGCCGTTCTGCGCCAGCACGAGCAGCCAGGAATAGGAGCGCACGACGTAAGACGTCCAGAACGGCAGCACGGCGAGCATCAGTGCCAATCGCTGCCAGCGCTCCGGCACTTTTTCGGCAAGGATCCAGGCGAATGGATAGGCGAGCACGATCGAAATCACGGTGACGATTGCGGTCACCTCCAGCGAGTTCACCATCGCCCGCCAGTAGGATGGATCGGTGAAGAACTGGCTGTAATTGGCCAAAGTGAAGCCGCCGCCTTCATGCGCCGTCAGGCTCGACAATCCCATGGCGACGAAGGGCAGCACGAAGAACAGAAGCGTCCAAGCCAGCGCCGGCGTGACCAGCGCCCAGGGCAGGGCACGCAGGTTGCTTCCGGCAACGCTCATCGGCCGATTACTGCGCCTGCAGCATTTCGGTCCACATGTCCTGCATCTTCTTGTCGAGATCGGCGTTCGGCGCCGGATAGGCCTGGGCGCGGGCGAGGAAGCCGGGCTGCTCGTCGAAGCGCAGGATCTTCTTCTGCTCGTCGGTGAGCGCTGCCTTCTTGTTGGACGGCATGCCCCAGTAGCAGGAGGAGGTGGCAAGGCGCGCCTGGCCCTCCGGGCTCAGGATATACTGGATGAATTTTAGCGCCATGTCCTTGTTCTTGGATTCCTTGAACATGGCGAGCGACTGCGACCACAGCACCGCGCCTTCCTTGGGGATCGAGAAGTCGAGCGCCGGGTTTTCCTTGGCGAGCCCCGCCGTCACCCACTCGCCGCCGCCGACAAGGACATCCACCTCGCCGGTCGCAAGCGCGGTCTGGCTGGCGGTGACTTCCCCGACCAGCTTGGCGTTGGCCTTCATCTTGAGCAGCTCGGCCTTGAGAGCGGGCAGGTCTGCCTCGGTGAGGTCGGCCGTCTTCTTGCCGATCGCCAGAGCCGCCATGCCGATGACCGGCAGGTAATAGTCGTAGATCGCGATCTTGCCCTTGTATTTGTCGCTGGTCAGCGAAGCCAGCGACTGCATGTCGGCCGGATCGACCTTGGTCTTGTTGAAGCCGATCGTGTTGTAGCCGAACTTTTCGGTGATGCCGTAGCGCTTGCCGTCGACCACGGTGGACTTGTCCATCTTCACTTCCGGAAAGAGGTCGGCGAAAGGCAGCTTGTCCTCCGGCAGCGGCTCGAACAGGCCTTTCTCGACACCGCGCGGTACGTCGATGGAATCGATCACCATCACGTCCCAATCGCCCGGCTGCGACTGATCGACGATCGCGAGCCCTGCGCCTGTGCCCTCGAATTCCTTGACGTTGACCTTGACGTTGTTGGCCTCCTCGAAGGGCTGCAGCAGCGCCGGATCGGAGTGGTCGCACCAGATCAGCGCGTTGAGATCGGCGGCCTGAGCGCCGCCAGCGGCGAGCAGTGCCACAGCAGCGCAGGCGGCTCCGAGACGGGACTTCAGGCTGGAAAGCGGATTCCGGACAGTCATCGAGTGTTCTCCCTGCCTTGCTGGCTTGTTGAGGAAAAGTTGAACCAATTCTAAAATTGAGTCAATTATGATTTTGTGGCAGAGAGGCCGATATGAGCGGATTGCGCGCACGGCAGAAGGCGGACAGGCACCGCCGCATCATCGATGCGGCGACGGAGCTTTTCCGTGAGGCCGGCTATGAAGGCGCCAAGATCGAGGCCATAGCTGCGCAGGCAGAGGTCTCGATCGGCACGATCTACAATTACTACCAGAATAAGGGTGACATCCTCGGCGCCATCGTCGCTATGGAGGTCAACGAGGTGCTGAATGCCGGGCAAGGCGTGGTCGGCAGCCCGCCGGCCGATGTCGGCGACGCGCTCGACAGGCTGATCGGCATCTATATCGAGCACTCGCTCAATTACCTGAGCAAGGAGATGTGGCGGCAGGCGATGGCAATCTCGACCCAATTGCCCGACAGCCCTTTCGGCCAGGCCTATACCGCGCTCGACCGCGCCTTGACCGAACAGATCCGGGCGCTGATCGCCCGCCTGCAGGAGATCGGCCTGGTGCGGTCAGACATCGACGGCCCAGCGGTGGGCGAGTTGATCTTCAACAACATGAACATGATGTTCATCGAGTTCGTGAAGCGCGACGAGGCGAAAATCCCGGAGCTGCGCGCGGCGATAAAGCGGCAGAACCGGATCTTGGTGGCTGCGATCGGCGTATAGAAGATCAAGAGCGAGCGGGTAGAGGGCTTTCAGCAAAGCGCTGCGGCCGAACTACTCAGTGACGGTTGATCAGCCACAGAATGGTCGAGAGAACGACACTGATCAGAATTCCCGTGGTGATCGGAAAGTAGAGCCTGAAATTCTCGCGCTCGATCACGATATCACCGGGCAACCTGCCGAGGCCGATCCTGGTCACCCATGGCCACAGCAGGCCAGCGGCAACTATGCTGAGGCCAATGACGATCAGAGTTCGCGACATGGCAGCACCTGCCGGAAATAGCGCATTGCCAGAATATAGTGATGCTTCGAAAGCTCGCAGAGCGAAGGATGGTGCCCCCGGCAGGGATCGAACCCGCGACCTTCGGTTTACAAAACCGCTGCTCTACCAGCTGAGCTACAAGGGCACGGCGCTCCGGTAGCACATTTCGTGCGCCAGTAAAGACAAAACTCCGTTTTGGGTTGCTAATGGACCGCTTGGCTTAGTCGGCATGCTGAAAAGAGGCGCGCCGCTTCCTACATCTCTGTCGGGTGCAATCGCGTCGAACGGGGTGTCGCATGATCAGATTCGTCATCATCCTACCGCTCATCGTCGTGACCTGGCTTCTCCTGATGAAGGCCGTCAGCGATCTGAAGAAGGCCAACATCGACTGGACGGGCGTCACCACGATCATCGGCTTCATCGTGCTGGCCTTCTGGCTGCGGCACGTGACGGGAATGGGGTGAAGGGGAGTGAATGGTTAATGGTGAAAGGCGGCGTTTTCTCGACCATTCACTCATTCACCCATCCATCGAACCTTTTGCCGCCGCTCCGCCACAACTGATCACCAGAGGCGAATGGTCGCCTCGATCAGAGATAGGAGCAGTCCCGAAAGATTTGAGCCGCTTCCGGGCACTCAAAAAAAATCAGAAAAAAACTTCGAACCTTTTCCGCGCTGCAACGACAGATGATCAAGAGGCGGATGGATCGCCTCGGTCAGGAACCAAGGAGATCATCATGTTCAAGCGCACGCTCGTTTCGACCCTTATCGCCACCTCTGTCGCCGCCGGCACGCTGGCCGGCACCGTCCAGCCTTCGGCCGCTCACGACCATCATCACCGCCGCGAGCTCGGCATCGGCATCGCCGCCGGCGTTGGCGGCTTCGTCCTGGGCAACCTGCTCGCTCAGCAGCCGCGGACGGTCTATGTCGAGGATGGCTACCACGGTTCCTGGCATGTTCGCCGCTGCATGGCCCGCTATGCCAGCTACGATCCGGGCTCGAACACCTACATCGGCTACGACGGCTATCCGCATTACTGCCGCCTCTGAGAGCAATTCCAGGAAAAGCGCATAGCGGTTTTCCGTCCGGGATTGCGTAAAACAGAGGAGAGCCACCGTCTCGGCAACCGGAAAGGGGGCTTCGCGGCCCCTTTTTCGTTTGGTGCTACGAAGTCTTGGCCTCGATCGCCAATCCCGCGCTGCGGCAAGCGCCGGCAACGGCAAGCCCGGCATTAGACGTTTCACCGCTCATCGCGACAAGTTCGAAGCTGTTTCCGGCATCCGGGTTGACCTTGGCAATGAAGGCTTTGCCGTCGCTGGAGCCGCCGGCCGAGCGCTTGTCGTCGACAAAGCCGCAAACCACGATCTCATGGCGGCCGTTCAACGTCCGCTCACCGGCAAGCATCGTCCCGAACTTCGCCGAGACTGGATCCTTCAAGTACTGGCGGACGCCGGCGGTAATGATCTCCTCGAGGGCGAGCGAGATCGGTATGGAATCGACGCGCTGCCCGTTCGAGTCCGGCACCGGTGTCGTGGCAGCGCATCCGCAAAGTGAAGCGGCGAGCAAGAGTTGAACCGTTTTCCGCATCCACGCCCTTTCGCATGCATTCGAACGCCGCGGCAAGACGGCAGGGCCCATGCAGCCGAGGGTGTACAGCGATACGTTTAGTCTGGCCGTCCCGGAATGGCGGCCAAGTGCGCGCTGCCCGGCGCATGACGCCGGGTCATGCGCAAACAAAAACTGTCGCAGTCAGTAGGCTTTCACGCCGCCGATCATCTTCGTCACCTCGGCCGCGGCCTCGCGCACCAGCGGACCGATCTCGGCCAGGCGCTCCGGCGTCACCCGCACCGTCGGGCCGGACACGGAAACGCCGCCGATCGGCTCGCCGAACTCGTTGAAGATGGCAGCGGCGACGCAGCGCATGCCGGGATGGCGTTCCTCGTCGTCGACCGACCAGCCGCGATGCTTGATGGTCGCCAGATCATGAGCCAGCGCCGAGATGTCGGAGAGCGTCTTGTCGGTGAAGCGCTGCAGGCCGGCCTTGCGCAGGATGGCGGCGACCCGCTCCGGCTCGAGATGCGCCAGCACCGCCTTGCCGATGCCCGACGCATGGAAGGAACTGCGCGTGCCCGGCCGGAAGAAGGCCCGGATCGCCTGATGCGTCTCGACCTGACTGACGAAAACCACGCAATCGTCTTCGGCGACGCCCAGATTGGCGGTCTCGCCGGTCTTTTCCATCAGTTCCTGCATCACGATGCGGGCGCGGTCGACCAGCTTGCGGCGGCGCAGGAAGGCGGCGCCCATGCGATAGGTCTCGACGCCGATCGACCAGAGCTGGTCGGTCGAGTCGAACTCGACCATGCCGTGGTTCTCCAGCGTCGTCAGCATGCGGTAGGCCGTTGAGGCGGCGATGCCGCTGCGCGCCGCGATCTCGCTCAAGGACAAGCCGCTGGCGTCCGCGACGATCGCCAGGATGCGCAGCGCGCGGTCGAGCGACTGCACTGAAGCCGCTTCCTGCGGGCCGTTGAAGGCACGCGGCCGGCCGCGTTGGCGTTTTTCCGTGGTTTCCATGCACGCATTCTCCGCAATTTCGCGCGGAGCACAATGAAAAAGTTTTTCACTGGCCCCCGTGGCGATTTTCTGGAAAAGGAAAAGATCAGTGAATTCAGCAAGGTACAACAGTTTTCTAGAAATGAAAAAATATTCTGAAAAAATTGAAAAATCGAGAACGCGCTGGCATTCTAAAGCCAACCAACCAAGTGGAGGCTGAACATGGCCAGGATGCGCGCTGTCGACGCGGCGGTTCTCGTTCTAGAAAAAGAAGGCATCACCAATGCCTTCGGCGTGCCGGGCGCGGCGATCAACCCGCTCTATTCGGCGCTGAAGGCGCGCGGCACCATCCGCCACGTTCTCGCACGCCATGTCGAGGGCGCCTCGCACATGGCTGAAGGTTTTACCCGCGCCAAGGCCGGCAATATCGGACTCTGCATCGGCACCTCAGGTCCGGCCGGCACCGATATGATCACCGGGCTCTATTCCGCCTCGGCGGATTCCATTCCCATCCTCTGCATCACCGGGCAGGCGCCGCGCGCTCGCCTCAACAAGGAGGATTTCCAGGCCGTCGACATCGCTTCGATCGCAGCACCCGTCGCCAAATGGGCCGTCACCGTCATGGAACCCTATCTGGTGCCGATGGCGCTGCAGAAGGCGTTCCACCTGATGCGCTCCTCGCGACCGGGCCCGGTGCTGATCGACCTGCCGCTCGATGTGCAGCTTGCCGAGATCGAATTCGACATCGAGGCCTATGAGCCGCTGGTTCCCTTCAGGCCGGCAATGACGCGCGCCCAGGCCGAAAAGGGTTTGGCAATGCTCAACCAGGCGCAAAAGCCGCTGATCGTCGCCGGCGGCGGCATCATCAACGCCGATGCTTCCGATTTGCTGATCGAGTTCGCCGAAGTCACCGGCGTGCCGGTCATTCCGACGTTGATGGGCTGGGGCGCGATCCCCGACGATCACCGGCTGATGGCCGGCATGTGCGGCCTGCAGACCTCGCACCGTTACGGCAACGCGACAATGCTTGAAGCCGACTTCGTCTTTGGCATCGGCAACCGCTGGGCCAATCGCCACACCGGGTCGGTCGACGTCTACACCAAGGGCAAGAAATTCATCCATGTCGACATCGAGCCCACTCAGATCGGCCGCGTCTTCGCGCCGGATCTCGGCATCGTGTCGGATGCGGGCGCGGCGCTGAAGATGCTGCTCGACGTCGCCACCGAGTGGCGTACGGCCGGCAAGCTGCGCGACTGGTCGGGCTGGGCGAAGGAATGCCAGCAGCGCAAGAAAACCATGAAGCGCAAGACGCATTTCGAGCAGGTGCCGCTGAAGCCGCAGCGCGTCTATGAGGAGATGAACAAGGCTTTTGCCCGCGACACCACCTATGTCACCACGATCGGCCTGTCGCAGATCGCCGGCGCGCAATTCCTGCATGTCTACAAGCCGCGCAACTGGATCAACTGCGGCCAGGCCGGCCCGCTCGGCTGGACGCTGCCGGCCGCGCTCGGCGTGCGCGCCGCGGATCCCGATCGCGCCATCGTCGCGCTCTCCGGCGACTACGACTTCCAGTTCATGATCGAGGAGCTGGCGGTCGGCGCGCAGCACAACCTGCCTTACATCCACGTCGTCGTGAACAACGCCTATCTCGGGCTGATCCGCCAGGCGCAGCGCGGCTTCTCGATGGACTACGAGGTGAGCCTCGCCTTCGAGAACGTCAACCGGGCAAACGATCCCGAGGCCGGCTACGGCGTCGACCATGTCGCGGTCGCCGAGGCGATGGGCTGCAAGGCGGTTCGCGTGCGCAAGCCGGAAGAGTTCGCCGGCGCCTTCAAAGAGGCTGAGCGGCTGATGAAGGACCACCAGGTCCCGGTCGTTCTCGAATTCATCCTTGAACGTGTCACCAACATTTCCATGGGCACCGAAATCGACAAGATCACCGAATTCGAGGAGCTTGCCGAAAGCCACGAGGATGCGCCGACGGCGATCGTGATGCTCGATTGAGGTCCGGCGGAAAGAAGGAGCAAAAAGAATGCCGCGTTTTTCAGCCAATCTTTCGATGCTCTTCGGGGAGCACGAATTCCTAGATCGTTTCGATGCCGCTGCCCGCGCCGGCTTCAAGGGCGTCGAATATATCGGGCCGTACGACCATGCGCCGGACGTTGTTGCCGCTCGCCTCAAGAAGAACGGCCTGACGCAGGTTCTCTTCAACCTGCCGGCCGGCGACTGGGCAAAGGGCGAGCGCGGCATTGCCGTGCTGCCCGACCGCGTGCCTGAATTTCGCCAGGGCGTCGCCAAGGCGATCACTTATGCGCACGCGGTTGGCTGCGAGCAGGTCAACTGCCTCGCCGGCATCGCGCCGCAGGGTGCCGATCGCACTACTTTGGAAAACGTCTTTGCCGAAAATCTCGCTTTCGCGGCCGAAAAGCTGGAGCAGGCCAGCATCAAGCTGCTGATCGAGCCGATCAACACTCGCGACATTCCGGGCTTCTTCCTGAATTACACCGATCAGGCGCTGGCGCTGATCGACCGCATCGGCTCGAAGAACCTGTTCCTGCAATACGACATTTATCACATGCAGATCATGGAGGGGGATCTCGCCCGTACCATCGAGGCAAACCTTGGCCGCATCGCGCATATCCAGCTTGCGGACAATCCCGGCCGTCACGAGCCGGGGACGGGCGAGATCAATTATCCCTTCCTCTACGACCATATCGACCGGCTCGGCTATCCCGGCTGGATCGGCGCCGAATACAAACCGAAGGCCGGCACGGAGGTGGGACTCGGCTGGTTCCGGCAGTTCGCCGGGCAGGGGAGTGCGGCGGCTTAGGCGCTTCTCAACCAGCCTCGGCGCTGCCCCTCACCCTTACCCTCTCCCCGTGAAAAACGGGGGAGAGGGGGGTCGCCAGCGCTGGAGCTTGTCCCCCGTCTCCCCATCCTTCACGGGGAGAAGGTGCCGGCAGGCGGATGAGGGGCGGCGCCAGCCTTCGATCCATTCGGACAAAGATCTTCAGGAGACCGCAAAATGGAAACCATCGGCTTCATTGGCCTCGGCATCATGGGCGCGCCGATGGCGGGGCATCTGCTCGACGCCGGCTACCCGGTCATCGCCAGCGACCATCGCTCGAAGCCGCCGGCCGCTCTCGCGGCCAAGGGGCTGAAGACCGTCACCGGCCATGATGCGGTGGCCAGCGCCGCCGGCATCATCATCACCATGGTGCCCGACACGCCGCAGGTGGCGGATGTGCTGTTCGGCGAAAACGGCGTCGCTTCAGCTCTGTCGAAAGGCAAGCTCGTCATCGACATGAGCTCGATCTCGCCGATCGCCACCAAGGACTTCGCCAAGAAGATCAACGATCTCGGCTGCGACTATCTCGACGCGCCGGTATCCGGCGGCGAGGTCGGCGCCAAGGCAGCCTCGCTTACCATCATGGTTGGCGGCGAGGAAGAGGCGTTCGAGCGCGCCAGGCCGGTGTTCGAGAAGATGGGCAAGAACATCACGCTGGTCGGGCCGAACGGCGTCGGCCAGACCACCAAGGTCGCCAACCAGATCGTCGTGGCGCTCACCATCGAGGCGATCGGCGAAGCCCTGGTTTTCGCCTCGAAGGCCGGCGCCGATCCTGCAAGGGTTCGCCAAGCCCTGATGGGCGGTCTCGCCGCCTCGCGCATCCTCGAAGTGCATGGCGAGCGCATGATCAAGCGCACCTTCGCGCCCGGTTTCCGCATCGAACTGCACCAGAAGGACCTCAACCTCGCGCTGGAAGGCGCCAAGGCGCTCGGCGTTGCGCTCCCCAACACCTCGACGACGCAGCAACTGTTCAATTCCTGCGCCGCCAATGGTGGGGCGAAGGAGGATCACTCGGCGCTGGTCAGGGCGCTGGAGCGGATGGCGGGCCACGAAGTGGCCTAGCGAATAGGGAGTAGCGAATAGGGATTTGCAGGCCGACGGGCCGCCGTGTTTCGGCTATTCGCTATTCGCTATTCGCTATTCGCTATTCGCTATTCGCTATTCGCTATTCGCTATTCGCTATTCGCTATTCGCTATTCGCTATGAATTTCCTGGCCGCATAAAGGCTCACCGCCGCTGCGTTGGACACGTTGAGCGAGCGGATGGCGCCGGGCATGTCCAGGCGGGCAAGCGCCGTCACCGTCTCGCGCGTCTTCTGGCGCAAGCCCTTGCCCTCGGCGCCCAGAACCAGCGCAATTTTTCCTCCGGCGAAGCTCTTTTCCAGCTCCGCCGATCCCTCGGAATCGAGCCCGATCGTCTGGAAGCCGGCATCGTGCAGTTGACCCAGCGCGTCGGCGAGGTTTTTCACCTCGATCTGGTCGATGTGCTCCAGCGCGCCCGAGGCCGATTTCGCCAGCACGCCCGATTCCTGCGGGCTGTGGCGGGCCGTCGTGATCAGCGCGCCGGCGCCGAAAGCCACCGCCGAGCGCAGAATAGCGCCGACATTGTGCGGGTCGGTGACCTGGTCGAGCACCAGCACCAGCTTTGTGTCGCCGAGCGTGTCAAGGCGATTGGGTTTAAGCGGTTCCGCCTCGATCAGCACGCCCTGATGCACGGCGTCCGAGCCGGTGATTTTGTCGATATCTTTCGGCTCGACCAACTCGGCCTTGAAGGGCAGGGCGGCAAGATCGCCGATCGCCAGACGCTCGGCGGCGTTGCGGGTCACCAGCATTCTTTTGATCTTGCGTCGCGGATTGTCGAGTGCGGCCCGCACCGTGTGCAGGCCGTAAAGCCGCACCAGTCCGTCGGCGGGGCCTTCGCCTGGCGGCACCGGCTGGCGCGGCCGGAATGCCGGCGCGCCGCCCGCCTTCTGGTCGCGATGCGCGCGCCTCAGCTTGGCGTAGTGGGTATCCTTCGGGGTGCCCGGTTTGCTGCTTTTGTTGTCGCTCATGCCGGCCTCTATAACCGTCCCGGCCGGCTAAGGATACGGGCTGCGGCGACGAATGCCGAACATCCTCGAAAAACCCTGGCCGCGCCGGTTGACACCCACCGGCCTTGCCGCCATAAGGCGCATCGCTGATTTCGGAGAAGATCCTTACTCGGGCTCCGGGTCGGCTGAAATGCCTCGTTGCATGGCTCCGGCGGCAGACTGGAGAGGTGCCCGAGTGGTTAAAGGGGACGGACTGTAAATCCGTTGGCTTAGCCTACGTTGGTTCGAATCCAACCCTCTCCACCACTGCCGGCCCGGAAGCCCTGAAACGAAAAGCACCGGAAGTGTGCCACTGTTTTCCGATGCTAGCGCAGGCGGGTATAGCTCAGTGGTAGAGCAGCAGCCTTCCAAGCTGAATATGCGGGTTCGATTCCCGCTACCCGCTCCAGATTTTCTTCGTCGTAGGCCTCAAATGAACGCCGAGCACCCGTGGCGCGCGGCGTGTTCGATCTGCCTTGTGCTTAACTGTTGAAAGCCGATGTCACCTGATGTTGCGGCGGCACTTGGCCGTTCGGCGTCAGCTTGTCGACAACGCCGGGCAGCGCCGTGGACAATTGCTGCAGCAGCTCCTGCTCGTTCATACCGGTACGTTGCGCGATCTCGCGGATCACCGCCGGCCCCAGCGCCGAGCCGAGATCGTTGGCGTTGATCGGCCGGTTCTGGCCGGTGCCGACCCAGGAATCGGCTACGCCGCCGTGGCCGGCGTCTCGCAGTCTGTCGAGCAGCCCGCCCAGTCCGCCGAGCAGGCCGCCATCGGCGGAGGTTCCGGCGGGAGTTGGGGCGGGGGCCTGAGCTTCGGCCGGCTGTTCCTCGCTTCTGCCGCTCAGCATCTTGCCGACCAGCAGCGCGCCGAGCGCGATCATCAGGGGTTTGGTGATGTTGCCGCCGGGAACGGCGTTGTCAAAAAGGCCCATCATGGATCTCCTATCAACCAAGTCCACCCGGCGCCAGAATGGCTCAACCGGGGGGATTTTCAAGCTGTCTTGAGCTTTTGACAATCATATGAAAATGATTGGCAGCGGGGGGATTGGAGGGAAGAAATGGGCATCATCAGCTGGATCATTCTCGGCGCGATCGCCGGCTTCATCGGCAGCAAGATCGTCAACAAGACCGGTCAGGGCATGATCATGGACATCGTGCTCGGCATCGTCGGCGCGATCGTCGGTGGCGTGATCTTCAGCGCCTTCGGCGCATCGGGCGTCACCGGCCTCAACATCTGGAGCCTGATTGTCGCCGTCATCGGCTCGGTCGTCGTGCTCTGGGCCTATCACCAGTTCTCCGGCAGGCGCACGCTGTAGAACGGTCGAACGATCGGCGAAACCACGGCTCGATCGCCGTGGTGGGATCGTCAGCCGAGCGCTGGTCGTCGAACGCGACCGCGCTGCGTATTGGCATTGGATGGCGTGGGGCGGAACGGCGATGGCGGTCCAGATTCAAGGCCTTCCGGTCACCTATTATCCAATCCCGAAAAGCGGCACCAGCAGCGTCAAATACGCGCTGATGGCGCTCGGCGGCAAGGAAGCCGTTCTGCTTGACCCGGACAACGACGTCCACAGTCAAATTGCAACCAATTGGGCCGATCCGTTCGAGCCGGTCTATGACGGCCTCAGCGGTAAATTCACGATCGTTCGTGATCCGCTGGAGCGGCTGCTCTCGGCTTATTCCAGCAGGATATTGGACACCGATGTCCTACGGTCACGCTCGCCCAACCTCGAGTTGCTCGAGAGCTTTGGGCTGCCGACCAACCCGGATCCCGATACCTTCATCCTCAACATCGAAAAATACTGCGCGTGCTCAGGGGACATCCACTTTCACGTCGCCTCGCCACGCCGCTTCATCGGTTCCAGCCTGTTCCTGTTCGAGCACGTCTTCAAATTCGAGGACATGGACAAGGTCGGCGCCTTCCTGTCCACGGTCAGCGGCAGGGCAGTCTCTATGCCGCGGCTGCAGGCAGCCCGGGGCAAGGTCAGTCCATCGGATCTGTCCCCCGCGGCGTTCAGAAAGGCGATGCGCTTCTGCCGCTACGACTACGGTTTCCTTGTCGACTATTACGATCCGGCACGATGGGGAGGCATCCCCCAAGGCGATCCCGATGAGACGTCCTCGCTGCATGTCGCCGGCGATCTGACCGCTTTTCGCAACGGCCGTCTGGTCTACCCGCGGACGCTGCGCAACCTCGTCGGATTCCTTGCCAAACGTCCGTTGAAGAAAAGGGTGGGGCTGTAGCGTTCAGCTTTTCAGTCCGGACGACCTCAGGCCACAACGCTCAAGCGCCTCCTTCGCTCGTCGAGCGAGACGATGGCGAGGCCGCTGCCGATCACCAGGAGAATGCCGCAGACGGCGAGCGTGTTGGGGAGCTGCCCGAACACCAAAAGGCCGGAAATCACCGCCCAGACGGTGAAGCAATAGTAGAAGGGCGCCACCGCGCTTGTCGGTCCGACGCGATAGGCCATGAAGATGAAGAAGTGACCGAAGATCAGGAACAGGCCGGCGCCGGCAAGCAAAAGGAGATGACGGCCCTCCGGCATCACCCACTGTTCCGAGACAAGGTGTGCGACACCTGAGCCGAGCAGCACGACAACCACGGCGGAGATGGCGACGATCATGCCGGGCACCTCGGCGCCCACCTTACGTCCGGCGAGGTCGCGCGCCGCGGCCAGGGCCGCGTTGCCCAGCGCCAGCAAGGCATAGATGGAAATGCCCTGCATCGTCGGTTGCGCCACCATGACGGCGCCGACAAAGCCTAGGCTAATCAGCGCCATTCGCACGGCGCCGATCTTCTCGCCGAAAAGGAGCGAGGACCCGACCAGCACGATGAGCGGCGTGATCTGCCCGAGCGCCGTCGAATCGGCGATCGGCATGTTGGCCAACGCCACGACGTAGCAAAGGATCGCCGCCAGCTCGCAAAGGTTCCGGCGCAGCACCTTGCGTTCGAACAGCAGCGGGATCTGCCTGCCATAGCCCAGCATGAAAAGCAGCGGCATGCCCCACAGTGTGGCGGCCGCGCCACGCAGCAGCAGCACCTCATAAGGCGGCAGCCCTGCGGTCGCGAGCTTCATCATCGTGTCATTGACGAGGTAGGATCCCGTCGAGACGATCATGAACAGCGGGCCGCGGGTATTTGCCGGAAGGAATTGCATTGGCTGAAGAAATCAGAGGCGGATCGGGGCGGCAATGGGCCAGTTCCGGCCGATCTGGCGTCTACCCGCGCGAAACTGTCGATGGGCTAGCCGAGGCAAGACGCGCGGATTTGAATTCGCCTGTCGCGATCCTATATCCGCACCATACCCCTGAAATCAGATCATTGGTTCGGCTCGAGCGAGACAACGCTCAACCACAAGGCACTTGTGTTTTGCGGCCGTTGTCGCTAATCGCCCCGCATTCGACTGAACTGAAGGTCAAGGCCGCCCAAGGAAAGAGACTATGGCAAAAGGTAAATTCGAGCGCACCAAGCCGCATGTGAACATTGGCACGATCGGCCACGTCGATCATGGCAAGACGTCGCTG
>NZ_RZSN01000082.1:0-25564 GCF_003997315.1 Mesorhizobium sp. M1A.F.Ca.IN.020.04.1.1 | reverse complement strand
GCACTGGTCGGCCAGCGGCCGTTCGAAATGGGCTACAAGGCGCCGTCGGTGATGCTCGACCTCATCCAGGGCAAGAAGGTCGACGATCCGGTCTTCACCGGCCTCGACGAATGCACCAAGGATACGGTCGACACCTGCATCCAGAAGTAGGCTTCGATCCCCGGGGCGCCCTTCGAAGGGCGCCCCTCCACCTTTCGCCAGGACTATGGGCGCGGCCTTGCCGGGGCGGCGGAGCCAAGAGTTTTTGCGCCAGAATTTTCTTATCCGGCAGAGTTTTTGCGGGCGTCTTGGAGCCCGCGACAGGAGGCACCGGAAGGCGGATGCCACGGGAAAAGTCTGGAAAGCGCTTAGCCGAGCCTGTACAGCCGGCCACGATGCGCCGACCCGAGGCGACGCGGATTGCCGGCCTCAGCGTGCACGCATCGCTCGCCGGCGAGATCGGCCTCAGGATCGTGCGCGGCGACTATCCGCCCGGAACTGTCCTGCCCAACGAAGCCAAATGGTCGGAAACCTTCAATGTCAGCCGCTCGGCGGTGCGCGAGGCCATCAAGATGCTGATGGCCAAGAGCCTGCTCGCGTCCCGCCCCAAGATCGGCAGTTGGGTCGAGCCGAGGGAGCGCTGGAACCTGCTCGACCGCGACGTGCTCGCCTGGTACGCGACCTCCCCTGACCGCGAGGTGTTTCTCAGAACGGTGCAGGAGTTCCGCCATATCATCGAGCCTGAGGCGGCCGCCTTCGCGGCGCTGCGGCGCTCCGACGAGCAGATGGTCGAAATCAGCCAGGCGTGCCGCGAGATGGGAGAGGCGGCGCATATCCAGGAGCGCACGCGCGCCGATACGCGATTCCATCTCGCCATCCTGCGCGCCTCCGGCAATGAACTGCTGGTGCCGCTTGGCGTGCTGATAGAATCGGCGCTCGATCATCTCTTCGTCTTCGTCACGCGCGAGCACAGCGACCAGCGGCGGGCCCAGTCCCTGCACGAGGCGATCGAGCGGAACATCCGCCTGCAGCGCCCGGCCGCGGCGAGAAGCGCGGTGCACAGGCTTCTCGCCAATACCGACGAGGTGATCGAGCTCTCGAGACGCTGACAGGCTTGGCCGCGGCTTTCAGATCGTCTGCTTTTTGCCGTCCTTCGACGGCATCAGGTCGACGCCGTTGAGCTTGCCGATATGGGTGGCCAGCATCGGCACATACTGCTCGGCCGGCCCCGCCGCGAAGGCGGTCGCGAACGAATTCTTGGTGGCGTTGCCAAGCGGATTGGCGATGCCGGCAGCGCCGGCCATCGATTCCAGATAGGTCAAATCCTTGAAGGCATTGGCGATGGAGAATTTGTGGGCGTCGCGGTCGCCTTCCAGCGTCCAGCGCATGAAGGTCTGGTAGAAGCCGCAATCCATGCGGCCGTTGCGGATCACGCTGTCGAAGCGGGGCGGCGAGATGCCGACCTTCTGCGCCAGCGCCAAGGCTTCCGAATAGATCGCCGCGTAGCCGAGCGAGATGAAGTTGTTGAGCAGCTTCATGCGGTGGCCGTCGCCGGTGTCACCGATATGGACGATGCGGCCGGCCCAGGTTTCGATCACCGGCTTCAACCGTGCGAACACCGCGTCGGGCGCGCCGACCATGGCGTCGAGCGTGCCTTCCCAGGCCTCCTTCGGCGTGCGACTGAGCGGCGCGTCGACATAGTCGACGCCGAGCGCCCTGAGTTCGGCTGCCAGCGCGACGGTGGAGACGGGGTCGGATGTCGAGCAATCGACGACCACGCAGCCTTGCTTCAGACCTTCCTTCAGCCCGCCGGGGCCGCGGATGATCGCCTCGACCTCACGCGAGCCGGTGACGCAGATGAAGACGATGTCGGAGGCCGCTGCCACTTCTTTGGACGTGGCCACTTCCTTTGCGCCGCGGCCGAGCAGGTCATCCGCCGGCTTGCGGTTCTTGCGGCCGAGGAAGGTGAGCGGATAGCCCTTGTCGACGATGTTCTTGGCGATGCCATGCCCCATCAGGCCGAGGCCGATGAAACCGATGTTTTCGCGGGCAGCGGTGGTGGTCATGTCGTTTCGTCCCTGTCTTTCCTGATGGTCGGCGCCGGCGCGACCGGCCGGCGAGCATTGCTGGAGAAGGTTTTCGCGGATCGCGGTTGGCAGGCCGTTGCTGAATGCCATATTGTCTGACAATACACACAATCCTTGAGAAATGTGGAGAGCAAAATGACGAAGCGCATCATGTTCACCGGCGGCAGCGGCAAGGCCGGCCGCCATGTCGTGCAGTATCTGGTCGAGCATGGCTGCCAGGTGCTCAACATCGACACCAAGCCGCTCGACAACCCGAAGGTGCGCACGCTGATCACCGACATTACCGACAGCGGCCAGGTGTTCAACGCGCTGTCGAGCTATGCCGGGCTGCATGAATTCGATCCATCGCAGCGCGCACAGCCGGTCGACGCCGTGGTGCATTTTGCCGCCATCCCGCGGATCATGATCACCCCGGACAACGAGGTGTTCCGCATCAACGCGATGGGCACCTACAACGTCATCGAAGCGGCGGTGAAACTCGGCATCCGCAAGGTGATCATCGCCTCCAGCGAGACGACCTACGGCCTGGTCTTCGCCAACGAGCCGCGCAACCCGACCCATTTCCCGCTCGACGAGGACTATGACGTCGATCCGATGGACAGCTACGCCCTGTCCAAGATCGTCAACGAAAAGACGGCGCGCGCCTTCGCGCTGCGCAGCGGTTTCGACATCTATGCGCTGCGCATCGGCAACGTCATCGAGCCGCATGAATATGCGCTGTTCCCGAAATGGTTTGCCGATCCCGGTTTCCGCAAGCGCATTGCCTGGAGCTATATCGACGCCCGCGATCTCGGCCAGATCGCCTTGCGCGCCATCGAGAAGGATGGGCTGGGCTATCAGGTGTTCAACGCCGCCAATGACGAGACCTCGTCCGATCTGCCGACGGCCGAGTTGCTGAAGCGTTTCTATCCAGGCGTGCCGGTGAAAGCCGAGCTCGGTGAATTCGAGACGCTACTGTCCAACCGCAAGGCGCGGGACGTGCTCGGCTTCCGCCCCGAACACAGCTGGCGCAAATACGTCAAAACAGCGTGAGGGCCGACAAACATAGGTTGAGCTGTGCACAGCGCGGCGTCTAGCGGCAAAGGCGGCCTTGCCGCGCTTGACAGCTTCTGAAAACCGGACTTTCTGGGCGTATGCGGGACGCAAAGCCGAACAACGAAAAGAGGCCGACGAAAGCGGCATCCGCCGAGCGTATGGCTGGCGTTCGCCGGCCGGACGCGCCGCGCATCCCTGGTGCCAGCGTGCACACCTCGCTGGCCAGCGAAATCGGCCTTCGGATCGTGCGCGGCGACTACCCGCCGGGCACCATCCTGCCCAACGAGGCCAAATGGTCGGAGACTTTCGACGTCAGCCGCTCGGCGGTGCGCGAGGCGATCAAGATGCTGATGGCCAAGAGCCTTCTGGCATCACGTCCGAAAATCGGCAGCTGGGTTGAGCCGAAGGAGCGCTGGAACCTGCTCGACCGCGACGTGCTCTCCTGGTACGCGACGTCGCCGGACCGTGAAGTCTTCCTGAAGACGGTGCAGGAATTCCGCCACATCATCGAGCCCGAGGCGACGGCTTTTGCCGCAATGCGGCGCACCGATGAGCAGATGGCCGAGATCAGCCAGGCCTGCCGCGAGATGGGCGAGGCGACCAATTTGCAGGAGCGGACGCGCGCCGACACCCGCTTCCACCTGGCCATTCTCAGGGCCTCCGGCAACGATCTCCTGGTGCCCCTGGGCGTCCTGATCGAATCCGCCTTCAATCATCTCTTCGCCTATACGACACGCGAGCTGGACGACCTGCAGCACGCCCAGAAACTGCACGAAGCGATCGAGAGGAACATCCGGCTGCAGCGGCCGGATGCTGCGCGCAACGCCGTGCGCAAGCTGCTCGCGAATACCGACGACGTCATCCGCTCGCGCTAAGGCCTACCGATACCCGGGTGAGGCCCGGTCCGACCTCGACAAGTCCTTAGTCTTCCTTCTCGCGCCCGAAAGCGACGCGCAACTCGTCCTTGGCCTTTTCCAGAACTCGCTTGCGCTTCTCCGGCAGGTTCCTGCCGGCGCGGTTGATGTAGAAATTCAGAATCGACATCGCGGATCGGAACGGCTCAGCCTTGCGGCGATGGCTGTGCTCAGACGAGCGCTTCAGCGAGGTGGCGATCCTCTTGGCATCGTCGGATTCGAAAATGTGCTCCTCGAGATCCAGCGCATCGCTGTGCGCGGTCACTTCGGCCGACCATTTTTTCCTGGCGGTCATGGCGAACCTCCTTCCTGGGGCACAACTCCCCTTGGGCACAACGCTCTCTTGGGGCAAAAACTCTGGGCGGCATGGCCGGTTCCCGATTTCTGGAGCCACGGATTTGTCCCTTGTGGCGCTGCTCGGCACCGGGAATGCGCCGATACTTGGGGTGGAAACCGCCCGATCACCAGCAAGCGCGGACAGGAAAGGTGTGACGACAACCGTCTCCAGCCGGGCAGATGGCCCCAGCATCGACAGCGCCTATGCATGGGTACGGCTCGGCGTCTCGATGCTTTTGTCGACGATCGGCGGCGCCGGCATGTGGGCGGTGGTCGTCGTTCTGCCCGCCGTGCAGGCCGAATTCGGCGTCGACAGGGCCGCGGCTTCAATGCCTTATACCGCGACCATGGTCGGCTTCGCCGCCGGCAATATGCTGGTCGGACGCGCCATCGACCGCATGGGTTACTGGATCCCGGCGCTCGTCTCTGCGATTGCGCTCGGCGCGGGCTTCCTGCTCGCCTCGCTGACCAGCTCGATCCTTGCGTTCAGCCTTGTCCAGGGGCTTCTGATCGGACTCGGCACATCGGCGATCTTCGGCCCGTTGATCGCCGACATCTCGCACTGGTTCAACCGGCGCCGCGGGGTCGCGGTGACCGCGGCCGCATCCGGCAGCTATCTTGCCGGAGCAGTCTGGCCGACGGTGATGCCCTATGTCATGCAAGGCGAAGGCTGGCGGTTCACCTATGCCGCGATCGGCATCTTCTGCCTCGCTACCATGGTGCCGCTGGTGCTGATGCTGCGCCGCGGCGCGCCGCGCGAAGCCACCCATGGCTCGCCGGGAAGCCGGCCGACGCAGCCAATCTCGCTGTCGCCGGCGGCGTTGCAGATGCTGCTGGTGATTGCCGGCTTCGGCTGCTGCATGGCGATGTCGATGCCGCAAGTGCATATCGTCGCCTATTGCATGGATCTCGGCTACGGCGTCGCGCGCGCCGCCGACATGTTGTCGATCATGCTGGCGGCGGGCGTTGTCAGCCGCATTGGCTCAGGTTTCCTCGCCGATCGCATCGGCGCGGTGAAAACCTTGATCATCGGTTCGGCGCTGCAATGCTTGTCGCTGCTGTTCTATATTCCCTTCGACGGGCTGGCTTCGCTTTATGTGGTGTCGCTGGTGTTCGGCCTCTCGCAAGGCGGCATCGTTCCCTGCTATGCGATCATCGTGCGCGACTACATGCCGGCCAAGGAAGCCGGCCAGCGCGTCGGCATCGTCCTGATGGCGACGATCTTCGGCATGGCCGTCGGCGGCTGGATGTCGGGCTGGATCTACGATCTAACCGGCTCCTATGCCGCCGCCTTCCTCAACGGCATCGCCTGGAACCTGGTCAATCTCGCGGCGATTTTGCTGCTTGTGTGGAAGGCGAGGCGAGGCGCGGAAGCGCCAGCCTGATTTCCGCCGGCAACCCTGGCCATTCCAACCTTGTCTACCGGCGCAAAGGGAGGGGTCAGGTGATACTCGTCCGTGCTCTTTCGTATGGCGTCGCGCCCGAATACTGGGTGCAGCAGGCTATTTACTTGGAAAGGCTTTGGGCGGAATATTGCGAAAGTGGGAGGAAGCAGTCGGAAAATCTCCTGAATAAATGCGCTCGAACGGCTTCCGCCCGTTGAATGCAAGGGAGGATAATCATGAGACGTACTTTCCCGCTCGCGGCATCCGCCGCGGCGTTGTTGCTCGGCGTGCCCTCCGCCTTCGCGCAGTCCGGCGGCGTCGAGAAAGCAGTCGGCGGCTACAGCTTCGAGGAAGCCGCAAAGGAAGCCCCCACCACCAAGGATTTCCATTCGGCCGATGGCCATCTCACCTTCGCCATCGTCACACATACGGCCGGCAACGGCTTCTTCGATCCGGTCTATGTCGGCGCAACCGCCGCCGGCAATCTGATCGGCGCCAAGATACTGCTGCTCGGCTCGGAATCTCCGACCGACGACCCGGCCCGCGAGATCGAAATCCTGAATCAGATTGTGCAGGATCCGACGATCGACGGGCTGATCATGACAACGCCCCAGGTCGGCGCCTATAACGACATCGTCAAGGCCGCCGGAGCCAAGGGCATACCGGTAGCAACGACCAATTCCTTCGACGGCACGATCCTCGACCGCAGCGGCATCAGCCACACCGGTCAGGACGCCTCCGCCGCGGCGATCGCCGGCGAGGCACTCGTCAAGTGCCTGGCGGACAAGGGTATCGAGAAGGGCTCGATCGTTCTGCCGTCATCGACCGCGATGGGCAACATCGAGGTGAACAATCGCGTCACCGCGGCCTTCAACGCGATCGTCAAAGGCCTGAAGGATGCCGGCAAGCTCGAGGCCTTCAAGGTCGACGCAGGTCCCGAGAACACCGGCATCGACACCAATCCGAACGATCCGGTGAACGGCATCGTGACGCTGTTCGAGTCGCGCGGTGATGTTGTCGGCGCCTTCGCCGGCAACAACGTGTTCACGCCTGCGCTGGCCAAGGCCGTCGCCCAAACCGGAAAGACTGGCAAGATCTGCGCCTATGGGTTTGACCTCGGTCCGGCGCAGCAGGATGCGTTGAAGAGCGGCGACCTGACCGGCGCGCTCGGGCAGCAGCCCTTCCTGCAGGGCTTCTATCCGGTCATGCAACTCTATCTGCAGATCGATCGCGGCATCGCGGCCGCCAATCTCGACACGCGCGCCCAACTCGTGACGCAAGAGACCGTTGGAAAGGTCGGCAAGCGTTTCGAGAACTGAATGTCAAAGCGACACTGAACCCGGCGCGGGAGGGCTGGTATCTTCCCGCGCATTTTGGCCTTCGGAACCCTCTATCAAAGAATGCCCGCTGAAGCTCTCGCTCGTCGCCTTCCACCCCAGCTCCTCGGCGGCTGGGAAATGGGATTGCTTGCCCTGCTGGCGCTGATCTATCTCGGCGGCGCTGCCGTCAATCCGACGTTTTTCGGCTCGCCGGAGGCGTTCCATGCACTGCTTCGCGATACCTCGCGGGTCGCCATCATCGCCGTCGGAATGACCTTCGTCATCATCAACAAGGACCTCGACCTTTCGGTCGGTTCCATCTACGGCCTTGTGGCCGTCGTTTTTGCGAGGCTGTTCGCGCCAAGCTTCGCCGATCTCGGCATCGTCATGTCGGTGACCGTCTGCGTCCTTCTTGGGATGTTGATCGGCCTCGTCAACGGCGTGCTCGTTACCATCCTAAAAGTGCCGGCGTTCATCGCCACCTTGACCACGCTTCTGATCGGCCGCGGCTTCGTCCTCGCCCTGACGCACGGTCAGGCGATCTACTATCCAGGAAAAGCGAAGGAGGCCCCGCTCTTCTTCCATCTCGGCGAGACGAACGTCTTCGGCTTCAACAACCAGATCGCAATCTTCGCGGTCGTTGCCGTGATCGGCGCCTACGTGCTCGCCAACACTCGCTGGGGCTACGAAACCTTTGCGACGGGCGGCAACGAGCAGGCAGCAGTCTATGCTGGCATACCGACGAACTGGGTGCGCATCCGTGCCTATCTGCTCTCGTCGCTCTGTGCCGCCGTTGCCGGCCTCCTGTCGGCCGCTCAGGACAAGGGCGTGACCCCGCTTTACGGCGTCAGCGGCGAACTGACCGTCATCGCCGCGGTGATCATCGGCGGCGCTTCCATTCTAGGCGGTCGCGGCCGAGTCGCCGGATCCTGCCTCGGCGCCATGCTGGTCGTTCTGCTCGACAAGGTGCTGCGCGAGGGTTTGCCGATCACGCGCACCATCAAAATCGGCGAGGAGGAGGTGACGGTCAACGCCGTCTACTCCCTGCCAGTGGGCGCGGTTCCGGTCTTCCTCGGACTGCTGCTTGTCATCGCCGTGCTGATCGAACCCTATCTCATCCGCCGCCAGGTCGCGGCGCGCCTCTGGGCATGGCTGCGCGGCAGGCCGCCGCCCCCGGCCTTCGAGATCGGCGGGGTCGCGCTCGAGGGCGTGGTGACCAAGGGCGCGATGGCGACCGACATCGCACTGTCGGCAACGGGGTTCGGCAAGTTCCTCGCCCGGCGCGATGCCCTCGCCGTCATCCTGACAGTGGTGCTGTGGCTCACGGGTCTTTTCCTCAGGCCGGATTACTGGTGGAACCTGTCCAACACTTTCGCGATCCTGCTCAACTATACGGAACTGGCGCTGATCACGGTCGGGCTTACCTACGTCATCGCGGCCGGCGATATCGATCTCTCCGTCGGAGCCGTCCTGGCGCTCGCCGGCAGCGCGGCGGCCTATTTCCTGAAGGTCCTGGGCGCCGACCCCGTCACCGCTGTCGCGATGGGCCTCCTTGCGGGAATGCTTGCCGGCCTCGTCAACGCTGTCGTCGCCGTTGGCTTGAAACTGCCGGCCTTCATCGCAACGCTTGGCATGTTCTACATCGCCCGCGGCCTCGCGGCCTGGTTCGTCGCCGGGCAGCAGCTTACCGGCTGGCCGGAGGGCTACAATTTGCTCGGCCGCAAGGTGAATGACATCCTCCTTTACTTCAGCATCGTGCTTCCGGATGGCATCCTCAGAACACTGGCCGAGGTGGTCAGCGTGCAGACGGTCTGGATGATCTTCGTCGCCGGGATTGCCGGTGTCGTGCTCGCCTACACGCCGTTCGGGCAAAAGGTCTATGCAACCGGCGGCAACATCCGCGCCGCCGCCTATGCCGGCATCAACACCAACCGGGCGCGCTTCATCTCGCTCATGCTGGCGGCGTTCTGCGCGACGATGGCCGGGATCATCAACGTCGCCTATTTCCGAAGCTTCAACCCCGTTGCAGGCCAGTTCCGCGAACTCGACGCCATCGCGTCGGTGATCATCGGCGGCGGGTCGATCTTCGGCGGCTACGGCACCATGCTGGGTTCTCTGGCCGGTGCAGCCGTGATCACACTGGTTAGGGCGCTCCTGCAGCTCAATGTCCAGGGCTTCAGCATGCCGCAGCATTGGATCAATGTCTTCATCGGCGTCATCCTCATTGTCGCGGTGTTGATCGACATCTGGGTGCGCCAGGCCAATATCTTCGGTCGCCTGCGAGCCCGCCTCGCGCGAGGCGCACGAACCCGGGAAACCATTCATGCCTGATGCTGCGTTGCCTCAACCGATCGTGGAAATGCGAAGCATCGAAAAAGCCTTCGGTGCCGTTCAGGCGCTTCGGAAAGTCGATCTAGTGCTCTATCCCGGAGAGATCCTTGGACTGGTCGGCGACAACTCGGCCGGCAAGTCGACGCTCATGAAGATCCTGACCGGCGCCTATCAGCGCGACGCCGGCGAAATCCTCGTCGCCGGTCAACCGGTGCACTTCAAGAGTCCGCATGAGAGCCGCGATGCGGGCATCGAGATGATCTACCAGGATTTCGCTCTTTGCGGAAACATGGATGTCGGCCAGAACATCTTTCTCGGCCGCTGGCCGCGCAAAGGCCCTTTTGTCAATCGCCGCAAGATGTACGCGGAAGCCGATAGCGTGCTGAAGCGGCTGAAGGTGGACGTGAACTCCGTTTTCCAGAAGGTCGAGAGCCTGTCGGGCGGTCGCCAGCAATCCGTGGCGATTGCCCGCGCGATTTCGTTCGAGCCACGCGTCGTGATCCTCGACGAACCGACCGCCAATCTCTCGGTGATGGCGACCGCGCGGCTCCTCGAGACCATGCTGGAACTGAAAAGGCAGGGTGTTGCCCAGATCATCATCTCGCATCGGCTGGTCGACATTTTCGCCGTAGGCGACCGTGTCATGGTGCTCAAGCGCGGCGAGAATGTCGGCGACCGTCATGTCAGGAACACCGACGAGCACGAGGTCCTTGAGATCATCGTCTCCGGCACGCGGGAGCAGGCGCTTACGGCCGATCAGGCGAGGGCGGTCTGACGACCGAGGCATTGACCTGGGGGGTTTATCGCCTCTGCCGGGGGTCGGCTGAACCAATATTCGTCGGCTTGACAACGGCCATGGCCTGCGCGACCCAACCGGATTGGGACGGGCTGCGAAACATGGTTGCTGTGGCTAAACTGTTGATCGTCAACTCGCCGCTGCGCTCCTTTCGTGCAAAAAGGACAAGGCGGTGACAAGGCCGCGCTCGCGGCGCGGCGGCGGCCGCCCGACCATCGCCGATGTGGCGCGCAAGGCGGGCGTCGGCGCCATCACCGTGTCGCGTGCGCTGCGCGAGCCTGGGCGGGTCTCGGAAGATCTGCGCCGGCAGATACAGGTCGCCGTCGACGAGCTCGGTTACATCCCGGACCCCAATGCGCGCGCATTGGCTTCGGCGCGCGCGGAGGTCTTCGGCGTGCTGGTGCCGTCGCTCACCAATAATGTCTTTGCCGAAGTGGTGCGCGGCATCTATGACAGTCTTTCGGACAGCCCTTTCCGCATCCAGATGGGCAATACCCACTATTCGGGCCTGGAAGAGGAGCGGCTGCTGCAGCTGTTCGCCTCGCAGCGCCCGGCGGCGCTTATCGTCGCCGGCATCGACCAGACGCCGCAGTCGCGAAAGCTGCTGGAGACGGCCGGCTGCCCGGTGGTGCAAGTGATGGAAACCGGACACGATCCGGTCGATATGCTGGTCGGCTTCTCGCATTTCGACGGTGGCCGCGCTGCCACCGAGCACCTGATCGAGGCAGGTTATCGGCGCATCGGTTTCATCGGCGCGCGCATGGACCCGCGCTCGCAGCGGCGCCTTGCCGGCTATCGCGCGGCCATGGAGTCGGCCGGCCTGTTCGATCCCCGCCTGGTCACCACCACGCCGCTACTGTCCAGCGTGACGCTCGGCCGCGAGCTTTTGCGCGATGCTCTGGCCAAGATGCCGTCGCTCGACGGCGTCTTCTGCAACAATGACGATATCGCGCTGGGGGTCTTGTTCGAATGTCGCCGCGCCGCCATCGCGGTACCGAAGGCCATCGGCATCGTCGGCTTCAACGACCTCGACATGATGCAGGCGGCGTTCCCGTCGGTCACCAGCGTTCGCACGCATCGTTATGAAATCGGACGGCAGGCAGTGGCGATGGCGCTGGCGGCGATTGCGGGCCGGAGGCCCCAGCAGAGGGTTGTCGATCTCGGTTTCGAGCTCATTCGCCGCGAGAGCACCGCACGTTGAAACACGCAAAGACGACTGTGCAAATGCCGGTTTACTACCTTGCATGGTAGCGCTACCATCTTCTGCGTCGAGCAATAAGATGGCAGACGCGAGGCGCTGTTTATTATACATAAGCAAACAGTCCGTACTTGTTTATTATGTATAATATGATAGTTTGCTGAATTGCCCTCAGGCGAGGCAAGAGGAGGCAGCGGGCGGCAAAGGTCGGCCGGCAGGCGATTGGATGCGGCAGGAGGTGCCGGCCAAAACGCCAGGACTTAATCAACAAGCAGAACTGCAACTGGGAGGAATACTGATGATCAAGTCACTTGTTGGCGGTGTGGTTGCCGCCACTGCATTTTTCATGCTGAGCTCGTCGGCGATCGCCGATCCGGAAATCGTCAAAGGGCCCTCGGCCGAGCCCGACTGCTTCGCGCCCTGGGCGGCCGACACACAATTCTTCAAATATCCGAAGAAGGAAGGGCCCTATCGCATCGCGCTCGCGAACGGCTATATCGCCAATACCTGGCGCATCCAGATGATCCAGACGGCCAAAGCCTATGCCGCGCAGCCGGACGTTGCCAAGAAGCTGAAGGAATTCAAGGTGGTGTCGACCGGCGAGGATGTGCCGGCGCAGATCTCGGCGATCAATAACTTCATTGATTCCGGCTTCGACGCGATCGTCGTCAACGCCCAGAACCCGACCGCGTTCGGGCCTGTGATCAAGCGCGCCAAGGAAGCCGGTGTCATCCTGGTTGCCTTCGACAACATCCTCGACACCAAGGAGGCCATCAACGTCAATGTCGACCAGAAGGGGCTCGGCGAATTGTGGGGCAAATGGCTGGTCTCGCACGTTCCGAACGGCGGCAAAGTGCTTGAGGTGCGCGGCGTCGCGGGTACCTCCGTCGATACCGACCGGCACAATGGCATTCACGAGGTTCTCAACGCGTCGGGCAAGAAATGGGACGTCACCGAGGTCGTCGGCAAGTGGGACGACGGCGTGGCGCAGAAAGCCACGGCCGACGCGATCGCCACCAGCGGACCGTTCGACGGCATCACAGGGCAAGGCGGCGATACCGGCATCGTGCAGGCGATGATCGACGCCAAGCATCCGTTCGTGCCGTTCGGCGGCGAGACGGAAAACGGCTTCCGCAAATTCTGCGCGGCGCATGCGGCGGACGGGCTGAAATGTTCGTCGGCCGGTACCGGCCCGGCGCAGGTTGCCGTTGCCATCAAGACGGCGATTGCCGCGCTCGAAGGCAATGTCGTGCCGCAGTCGGTCAAGCTGCCTTTGGCCATCGTCGAGGATCCGAACTTCAAGGCAGGGCAGGACTACTTCCCCGATCAGTCCGACAATTTCTTCGTCGGCAATTCCTTCCCGACCTGCGGCATCAATTTCACCGCGCAGGAAATCATGGGCCAGACCAAGGAAAACAAATAGTCTGACGGACCGACGTCGCGGAAGCCGCGACGCCGGCCGCTTGATGCCAATCACGAACTGGCCTGGGGAGGGCTGATGAACGGCGCGGCTCCGCTCTTCCGCATGGAAGGCATATCCAAGCGCTATGGCGGCGTGCGCGCCCTGGAAAAGGCCGATCTCACCGTCACGGCCGGCAGTATCCACGCCATTCTCGGTGAGAACGGCGCCGGCAAATCGACTTTGATCAAGGTCATGGCCGGTGTCGTTGCGCCGGATGAAGGTACCATGACCCTGGACGGCCGCGAGGTGACATTTGCTTCGCCCGCCGCGGCAAACCAGGCCGGCATCGTCTGCATCTTTCAGGAGCTGTCGCTCATTCCGGAGCTGAGCGTCGCCGACAACATCGTCATATCCGATCCGCCGAAACGCTTCGGCATGATCGACCGCAAGGCGCAACGGCGCCTCGCGGAACAGGCGCTTGCCCGCGCGGGTGCCGCCGATATTCACCCCCTGGCGCTGATCAAGGACCTGCCGCTCTCGCGACGACAGATGGTCGAGATCGCCAAGGCGTTGGCCAGGAAGCCGCGCATCCTGATCCTCGACGAAGCGACGTCGGCGCTGACCGCCGCCGATGTCGCGAAGGTCTTCGAGGTGCTGAAGCGGTTGCGCCAGGAAGGGCTGGCGCTGCTCTATATCTCCCACCGAATGAACGAGATCTCCGAGCTTGCCGACCAGTGCACGGTGTTTCGCAACGGCCGCAATGTTGCCAGCTATCGGGCTGGATCGAAGAGCGACAACGAAGTCGTCGAGCTGATGATCGGCCGAGAATACAGCCACATCTTTCCGCCGAAGCCGACCAGGCCCCAGACGGTTGCGGCTCCTGTGCTGGAGGCGCGCAACCTGTCCTGGAGCGATAGGCTGGACAATATCTCGCTCTCGGTTGCGGCCGGCGAGGTCGTAGGATTGGGCGGGCTCGACGGGCAGGGTCAGCGTGAGCTGCTGCTGGCGTTCTTCGGCGTTCTGCGAGGTCTTTCCGGGCAGATCCTGGTCGACGGCAAGAAGGTTTCGATTGCCAGCCCGGCAGCCGCCAGCGATGACCGTATCGGCATGGCGCTGATCCCGGAAGACCGCAAGACGGAAGGGCTGATGCTGCCGATGACGGTGCGCGAGAACCTTTCCTTCGCAGCACTAGACAGGCTGTCCAAGGCCAGCGTCATCGACCGTGCCGCCGAGCAGCGGCTGATCGATGACATGGTTGAATTACTGGCCATCAAGACGGCGGGGCTCGATATCCCTGTCGGGGCGCTGTCCGGCGGCAACCAGCAGAAGGTGGTGATCGCCAAATGGCTGATGCGGCAGCCGCGCATCATTCTGCTCAACGATCCGACGCGCGGCATCGATGTCGGCACCAAGCAGGAGCTCTATCAGCTGATGCGTAAGCTCGCCGACGCCGGCGCCGCGATATTGTTTTATTCGACCGACTATGACGAGCTGATCGGCTGCTGCGACCGCGTGCTCGTGCTTTATGACGGCGCCATCAAGCGCGAGCTGGTTGGCGCCGATATCACCGAGCACGCGCTGATCGCCAGCGCGCTGAATATCCACGGCGGCAGCGGGCGGGCAGAACAAGGAGAGGGCGCGTGAAGGATTGGCGCTATTGGCTGGCCGAACAGCGCGGAACGCTGCTGGCGTTCGCCATCTTCATCGTCATGTTCGCGATCTACAGCGGCAATCATCCAGCCGGCTTCACGGCCAATGTCGTGCAGACGGCGGCGAACAAGGGCGTTCTGCTTGCCTTCGTGGCGATGGCGCAAACGCTGGTTGTGATCACCGCCGGCATCGATCTCTCGGTCGGCATGATCTTCACGCTGACCAATTGCATGGCTTCCTGGCTCGTCATCGGCACGGGTCTCGAGACGGCGTTCGGATTGGTGGCTGTGCTTGGCACCGGGCTCGTCTGCGGGGCAATCAACGGCGCCATCGTGATCTACGGGCGCCTGCAGCCGATCGTCGCTACGATAGCGACGGGCGCCGTCTATTTCGGTCTCGCGCTGCTTTTGCGACCGGTTCCCGGCGGATCGGTCAACGAGGACGTCGCCGATTTCCTGACAGGGCGCTTCTTCGGCGTCGTGCCGGCAAGCCTGATGGCGCTGTTCGTCGTCGTGCTTGTCGTGTGGGTGCCGTTCCGCCGCTCCGAGCTCGGCCGCGCCGCTTACGCTGCGGGCTCGTCCGAAACGGCAGCCTATATGTCGGGTGTGCCGATCCGCAGGGGCAAGTTCCTTGCCTATACGCTGGCCGGACTGCTTGCCGCGATTGGCGGCCTGTTCCTCACCTTCTTTACCTATACGGGCGAGGCTGCCTATGCGAGCGGCAATGCCTACACGTTGTTCTCGATCGCGGCAGTTGTGCTCGGCGGCGTCTCGCTGTTCGGGGGCAAAGGCAGCGCTATTGGCGCGATCTTCGGAGCGCTCGCCTTCCGCACCATCGGCGACCTGCTGTTCGTCTTCGATTTCGACCCGCTCTGGCAGCCGCTGTTCCAGGGCATCATCCTGTTGATCGCGGTCAGCCTCGGCGCCTTCGCGCTGTTTCGGGTGCGCAACCGGCTGGAGTGGTTCCTGTGAGCGAAACGACGCTTGGCGGCATCGCCAGCCGCATGCCGAAATTCATCCGCCGCGCCGATCCGGCGGTGGCGACCGCCTTTGCCTGCATCGTTATCCTGCTTCTGCTAGGTAGCCTCTATTCGCGCAGTTTTCTCTCGCCGGAATATCTCCTGCAGCAGCTGAAGGTCGCGTCATTCCTCGGCGTGATCGCCACCGGCATGATGCTGGTAATCCTGCTCGGCCAGATCGACCTTTCCGTGCCGTGGTCGGTGGCGACCGGCGCGATGATGGCCTGTGCCGCTGCAGCCTACGGTCCGGTCGGCGTCGCGCTCGCCATCCCGTTCGGCGTCCTGTGCGGGGTCGCGATCGGCATCGTCAACGGCGTCGGCGTGGCTTATTTGCGCATTCCCTCGATGATCATCACTCTAGCCACCAACGCCGTCGCGCAAGGGCTGATGGTGGTCTATACGGGCGGGTTCTCGCCGCAGGATTCGGCGACAGCGGCGATGCGCTACCTTGCGACCGGCTTCACCATTCCGGGGGTGCCGAACGCGGTGATCATCTGGGCGCTGATAGGGGCGGCAATGGTTTTCGTGCTGACCCGCACCTCCTTCGGCCGCGTCGTTTACGGCATCGGTAACCGTGAGCGCGCCGCCTATCTTTCCGGAATCGACACGCGCCGCGTGGTGCTGATTGCCTTTGCCGTCTCCGGCGGGCTCTCGGCCTTCGGGGGCGTCCTGCTCGCGGGCTACGCATCGAAGGCGGCGCAGTCGATGGGCGACGCCTATCTGTTGCCGTCGATCGCCGCCGTGGTGCTGGGCGGCACTTCGATCCTCGGCGGCCGCGGCTCATATCTTGGCACCGTCGCCGGCGTGATCCTGATCACGCTGCTGCAATCGATCCTGTCGGTCATGCAGATGCCGGAGGCGGGGCGGCAGATCATTTACGGCGTCGTGATCGTGGCCATGCTTTTGCTCTATGGCCGTGCGCCGGCAAGCCGCTGACTGTGGATGAAGGATCGTAAGGTCACAGCCGTCGGAGGTTTCCATTGAACGACATCCGGTCAGCGCCGGCCATAGTCGTGATGGGGGTCGCCGGCTGCGGCAAGACGGTGATGGGCGAAGCGCTGGCCGAGGCGCTGGGCGCGGTCTTCATCGAGGGCGACCGGTTGCATCCGCCGAAAAACGTGGCGCGCATGGCGCGCGGCGAGCCGCTGACGGATGCGTTGCGCGAGGGTTGGCTCGATGCCATCGGCGAGCGCATCGCAGCCTCGGTCGGCGAGGGACACAAGCCGGTGGCGGCCTGTTCGGCGCTGAAGCGCAGCTACCGGAACCGGCTGCTCAGCTTTTGCCCGGGCATCGTCTTCCTCTATCTGAAGATCGATCGCGAGACTGCCCGGCGACGGGTGTCGGGGCGCAAAGGCCATTTCATGCCGGCGAGTCTGGTCGACAGCCAGTTCGCGACCCTGGAAGAACCGGAGCCGGACGAACCGGCGGTGACGGCGGATGGCGCGCGGAGCGTCGCGGCCATCCTTAAGCAAGCACTGAGCTCAAGCCCCTCGAGCTGACCAGATTTAGGCGACGCACTTTTCAGTCTTCGTTCTGATGCATGTCGTTGACCCAAAACCGCTGCGCGTCTGGGGGAAATGCATTATGCGGCGTCGGCGCCGATCGCGGCTTGATCCTGCTGTCCGGTGAGCCGGTTGGCGCTGGACCAGGCCATCATCTGCTCGGGATGCAGTTTGACCGCTTCCAGCAGTCGGTCGCGCTTGAGCAGGATATAGGCCGCTTGCAGAACGAGGTTCTTTGCCGCCACGTCCTTTGCCGGCCGGGATGCAGGCTGGACAGCGTTGGGCTTCAGTTCGGGACTGACGATCGCCCGGTATTCGCGAAAGGGCACTGTCTCCAGGGTCGACATGCCAAACAGCGCAGCGCCGGCGCGCGCCGCAAAATTCGCCGGCGCCGAGGCGTGGTGGGTCCAGCCACGCTCGCCCATGGCGCTCTCGGTGAAGGTAGATCCCGCGTGGATGGTGTTGGTCATCAGCACGACTCCGTTCTCCTTCAGCGTCTTCTGGATGCGCGCCGTAACCTGGTAGGCTTCGGCGCGCTCAAAGACGATGCGGCTCTTCAGAAACCGGTTTTCGACCTCGACCAGCGGCTTGTTGATCACATGCAGGCCGAATTTGCTTTCCGAAAAGCCGTGGAAGTTGACGCTCACCTGGTGCGCTTCGATGCCGGCTTCGAAGAGGGCGCGCTTGCCCATGATGCTCTGGGCGGCGAACTGATCGCACCAGACGATGGCGCCGCGGCCGCGCTGCAAGGCCTCGCGCAAGCCGTCGATGCCTTCCAGCCGGATCGCCGGCGACCAGCGCCTGCCAGGCGCCAGATGAGCGGCAAGCATCAGACGGCGGCGATGCGCGGCGGCGAGATGTCCCCTGAAAAGGCTTCGCGTGTCGGCATCATCGCCAAGCACCGCTTTGATCGCCACGTCATACCGCGCGAAATCCTTGCGAAAATGACGCTTGCGTCGAAGCGTCGAAACCCAATCGCAGATCGGCGCCCACCAGGCCACCGGCAGCACCGCCGCCACCCCGAGATAGAACATGGATAGCAGGCTTTCGCGCAGATCCTTGTTGGAGACGCTGCGCAACTTGCCGGGGCGGAGGAGCTTGCGGCTGAAGAAGCGGACGGTCTCGCCGCGCTCCGGCACTGCAACGTCGGCGATGATCTCGGTATGATAGATGCTGGCGGATGACGGTTGCCGGTTGGCCCTGCGGGACTTGCCAAGCCGAGGCAGCCTCATGCGTTAGATACCCCCAAACCTTGATCCATCCGTCAGACGATTTACAGCGTCTGTCGCGGACAGACAACCAACGGCGAGACGGCGCGGCTGAGCGGTCAGATCTGCGACGTGAGTTCGACCGGGAAATCGTCGTTGTCGGCGTCGCGCATGGCGGCGAGGCTGCGGTTGTCGAGCACCTCGGCGATCGCCTGGCGCACTTCCAGCATCATGTGGCGGACCTGGCACGTCGCCTCGTCGCAGTCCTCGCAGCGCTGATATTGCGTGCGGCTGGCGCAAGGGATCGGCGCCAGCGGCCCGTCGAGCACGCGCACGACATGGCCGATCTTGATCTCGGAAGCGGGCCTGGCGAGGCGATAGCCGCCTTCCTTGCCCTTGCGGCTCTGGACGAAGCCGGCATTGCGCAATTCGCCCAGAATGGCGTCCAGGAACTTCTTCGGGATGTTGTTTGCGACCGCTATGTCGTTGACGAATGCAAGCTGGCCAGCCGGCAGGCCGGAAAGATGCACGAGAGCCTTGAGGCCATATTTGCCTTTTTTGGTCAGCATGCCCGATTCAGTTTATCAAACCCCAAGCGCCTGCATCTGGCGGTTGTTTGTGTGCAAATCATGACAGTTTTGGCCGCGCTAGGCGGTTTGGCACAGCAATTCATCCACACAGGTTAGGCACAAACGCGTTGATTCTTCGTAATGTTTTTCACATTGGCCGCGTCGATTTCGCCGGCAAAGTGATGCCGGCTCCAGATTGAAAAAAGCCGGCGATGCCGACGGCGATGACGGCTTTCCACTTCTTTTGATTGTAAGCGCTACCGGCTGCCATAGGCCTGATCGAGCAAGCCGCCTGCCGCGAAATGCTCTTTCTGCACCCTGTCCCAGCCGCCGAAGACCTCGTCTACAGTCAACAGGCGCACGTCGGGAAACTCGGCCTTGTATTTGGCGGCCACTGCTGCGTCGCGGGCCCGCAGGCCGTTGCGGGCGGCAATGTCCTGGCCCTCGGGCGAATAGAGGAATTCGAGATAGGTCTTGGCGAGATCGCGGCTGCCGTGCTCGTCGGCGATCTTATCGACGATCGCCACCGGGAATTCGGCCAGCAGGCTGACTGAAGGCGTGACCTGCTCGAACTTGTCGTCGCCATATTCCCTGCGGATGCCGCGCGTTTCGGATTCGAAGGTGATCAGCACGTCGCCGATCTCGCGCTGCACGAAGGTGGTGGTGGCGGCGCGGCCGCCGGTGTCGAAGATCGGCACGTTGGCGAACAGCTTGGCGATGAACTCCTTCACCTTGGCGTCGTCGCCCTTGAAGGCCTCCTTGGCGTAAGCGGTGGCAGCGAGATAGGTATAGCGCGCATTGCCTGATGTCTTCGGGTTGGGGAAGATCACCTGCACGTCGTCACGCACCAGATCGTTCCAGTCCTTGATGTGCTTGGGATTGCCAGCACGAACAAGGAAGGACGGCAGCGAATAGAAAGGCGATGCGTTGTCTGGGAAATCCTTCTGCCAGTCCGCGGAGATCAGACCCCTCTTGACCAGGAAATCGACGTCGGTGACCTGGTTGAAGGTGACGACGTCGGCTGCCAAACCTTCCGCGATGGCACGAGCCTGCGCCGAGGTTCCGGCGTGGGACTGATCGACGGTCACGCCGGGATGCTCAGCGATGAAAGCCTTGTTGATGTCGGCAAACAATTCGCGGCCGACGTCGTAGGAGGCATTGAGCAGCTTGTCGGCCGACCAGGCTTGGGAGGACGCGAGGACGACGAAGCCGGCAAGCGTGGCAATACCCAGCAATAAGCGCTTCATGAAAACGGTCCTCCTCCAGACAATCAGAACTATGGTGTGACCATAAAAAGGAAAGCCTGGCTGCGCGAGGCACGCGGTCCGGGGGACGCACGAGCAGCGGGAAAATCTCCCGCCCGAACAGCCGCTTGGTAGGATTTTCTTCCAACCTGATTCATCGCGGCTCCTCTACCGGGCGCCCGGACGTGGCAGGCGGCAAATAGGTCAGGAGGCCGGGAAAAGCTTCCAGCGCCTCGGCCTGAAAGCCACCCGGCTCTTCTGTGCCGCCGGATGGTCGACCGGCAGCTCGATCTCGACGCGCTGACGCTCGCCGCCGATCTCGAGCTCGACCCGCCTTGTGCCGGCGACGCGGCGGCTGGCGGCGACCGTCCCGGCAATGCAGCCGCTGCAGCCGTCGAGCAGCTCGACATCGTGCGGACGAAAGTAGAGCAGGGCCTCTCCCGACTGCGCATGCGGTGCCTGCAGACCGACCGGCCGGTCGGCCAGCCAGATCTCGCCATTGTCAACCTTGACCGGCAGCGAGCTCGATTCGCCGATGAAGCTGTAGACGAAAGGCGAGTTCGGCGTGTCGTAGATCTCGTCGGCCGAGCCGACCTGCTCGATGCGACCTTGGCTCATGACGACAACGCGGTCGGCGAGTTCGAGCGCCTCCTCCTGGTCGTGGGTAACGAAGACCGTGGTGTGGCCGGTGGCGTCGTGGATTTCGCGCAGCCAGCGGCGCAACTCGCGGCGCACCTGCGCGTCAAGGGCGCCGAATGGCTCGTCGAGCAAAAGCACCTTGGGCTCGATGGCCATGGCGCGAGCGAGCGCCACGCGCTGGCGCTGGCCGCCGGAAAGCTGCGCCGGATAGCGCTTTTCCAGCCCCGACAGCTGGACGAGGTCGAGGAGTTCCGAAGCGCGGCGGCGGATCTCCTGCGCCGAGGGACGCGCGGCGCCGTGCCGGACCTTGAGGCCGAAGCCGATATTGTCGGCAACCGTCATGTGTCGGAACAGAGCGTAATGCTGGAACACGAAGCCGACATTGCGCTCCTGGATCGACTTCTGCGAGGCATCCTCTTCGCCGAAGAAGATGGCGCCCTTGGTGGGCCGCTCCAGGCCGGCGATCAGGCGGAGCAGCGTCGTCTTGCCGGAACCGGATGGCCCGAGCAGCGCGATAAGCTCGCCCGACCTGATGTCGAGCGAAACGTCGTGGAGCGCCGGAAACCGCTCGAACTCCTTGCGCACGTTGACAACGCGAACTTCCATACAGATCCCTCAATCAGTTGATGCATGCTACGCGGTTTCGGGCGGCATGCATCTAATGTCCGCGCGTCGCGGCAATCTCGGCGCCGTAGCGCATCTCCAGAAGTGTTTTCAAGACCAGCGTCACCAAAGCCAGACCGGCGAGCAGCGAAGCGACCGCGAAGGCGCCGACGGCGTTATACTCATTGTAGAGAATTTCCACATGCAGCGGCATGGTGTTGGTGAGGCCGCGAATATGACCCGAGACCACCGACACGGCGCCGAACTCGCCCATGGCGCGCGCGTTGCAGAGTAGCACGCCGTAGAGCAGGCCCCATTTGACGTTGGGCAGCGTCACATACCAGAAGGCCTGCCAGCCATTGGCGCCGAGTGACAGAGCCGCCTCCTCGTCGCCATTGCCCTGTTCCTGCATCAGCGGGATCAGCTCGCGGGCGACGAAGGGGAAGGTGACGAAGATGGTTGCGAGCACAATGCCCGGCACGGCGAACAGGATGACGATGCCATGCGCCTTCAGCCACGCGCCGAGCAGGCCTTGAGCCCCGAAGAGGAGCACATAAACCAGGCCGGAAATGACGGGCGACACCGAGAACGGCAGGTCGATGAGGGTGGTCAGAAAGGCCTTGCCCTTGAACTCGAACTTGGCGATCGCCCAGGCAGCCGAGATGCCGAAAATGAGGTTGAGCGGCACGGAGATCGCCGCCACCAGCAGCGTCAGGCGGATCGCCGAGCGCGTGTCGGGGCTGGCAAGCGCCTCCGTGTAGGCGCCGATGCCTTTGCTAAGCGCCTCGTGGAAGACAACGATCAGCGGCAGAAGCAGGAAGACGGCGAGGAAGGCGAAGGCTATTCCCATCGCCACCCAGCGCACCGGCCGACTTTCGGTCACCGCGGCCGACTGGCTTTCGTGATGCGGTTCATAGGATTTGATCTCGGGATCAGCCATAGCGCTTGCGGCTCCATGTCTGGACGAGGTTGACGACCAAAAGCATCACGAAGGACAGCGCCAGCATGATCGCGGCGATCGCGGTCGCCGCCTCGTAATTGTATTCCTCGAGCCTGATGACGATGAGGAGCGGCGCGATCTCCGACTTGAAGGGCAGGTTGCCGGCGATGAAGATGACCGAGCCGTATTCGCCGACACCGCGCGCGAAGGCGAGCGAGAAGCCGGTGACGATGGCCGGCGCCAGTCCCGGGAAGAGTACGCGGGTGATGGTCTGGAAGCGGTTGGCGCCAAGCGTGGCGGCAGCTTCCTCGACCTCCCTGTCGAGCTCCTCCATGATCGGCTGGACGGTGCGCACCACGAAGGGCAGGCCGATGAACACCAAGGCGATGACGATGCCGAGCGGGGTGTAGGCGACCTTTATGCCGAGCGGCATCAGAAGCTGGCCGATCCAGCCATTCGGCGCATAGAGCGTGGTGAGCGCGATACCGGCGACTGCGGTGGGCAAGGCGAAGGGCAGGTCGACCATCGCATCGGCGATGCGTCGGCCGGGGAAGCGGTAGCGGACCAGCACCCAGGCGACGATGGTGCCGAAGACGACGTTGACCGCGGCGGCCAGGAAGGCGGTGCCGAAGCTGATCTTCAGCGCATTGAGAGTGCGCCGGTCGACGGCGATCGCCCAGAAGTCGGTCCAGCCGAGCGCGGCCGAACGCCAGACCAGCCCCGAAAGCGGAATGAGGATGATGAGCGTGAGGTAGGCAAGCGAGAAGCCGAGCGTCAATCCGAAGCCCGGAATGACACTCGGCTGTCTGAACCGCCACCCCGCCTTGGCGGGTGCTGTGTTCATGCTGTTCTGGATCGTCCCTTCTTACTCAGACCAGAGTGCCCTTCGCCTCGGCTCGGGCACTCGTACAATAGACCCAATCAGGTTTCATCCGGCCTATGGCCGCCATGCTTCATTGGGCGGGCTTGTAAATCTGGTCGAATATACCACCGTCGCCGAAATGATAAGGCTGCGCCTTCTTCCAACCGCCGAATTGCGGATCGTCGATGGTGACAAGCTTGATTGCTGGGAGCTTGGCGAGATCCTCGGCAGGCACCAGGTCGGGCTTGGCCGGACGATAGTGGTTCTTGGCGATGATGGTCTGAGCTTCCTTCGAATAGAGCCATCTCAGATAAGCCTCGGCGACCTTGCGGGTGCCCTTGGCGTCGACATTGCCGTCGACGACGGCGACCGGCGGCTCGGCCAGGATCGAGGTCGGCGGGTAGACGATGTCGAAATTGTCGGCGCCGAATTCATCAAGCGCGAGATAGGCTTCGTTCTCCCAGGCGATCAGCACGTCGCCCAGCCCCTTCTGCGCAAAGGTCACGGTCGAGCCGCGGGCACCGGTATCGAGGACCGGGACATTCGCATAGAGCTTGCCGACGAACTCCTTGGTCTTGGCTTCGTCATTGCCGTCATTGGCATTGGCATAAGCCCAGGCGGCGAGGTAGTTCCAGCGCGCGCCGCCCGAGGTCTTGGGGTTCGGCGTGATTACCTGGACGCCGTCCTTCACCAGATCGCTCCAGTCATGGATGCCCTTGGGATTGCCCTTGCGCACCAGGAAGATGATGGTCGAGGTGTAGGGGGCCGAGTTGTTCTCGAACTTCGTGCGCCAGTCCGGATTGATCTTTTTCGTCTTCGCGGCAATGGCGTTGATGTCGCCTTCGAGCGCCAGCGTCACGACATCGGCGTCGAGACCGTCGATGACGGCTCGCGCTTGGGCGCCGGATCCGCCATGCGACTGTTGGATGGTAACGGTTTCTCCGGTCTCCGCCTTCCAGTGCGCGGTGAAGGCCTCGTCATAGGCTTTGTAGAGCTCACGTGTCGGGTCGTAGGACACATTCAGAATGGTCGTATCGGCAAATGCGAAACCGAGCGAGCCGAACTGGACAGATGTGGCGACCAGCGCGCCGAGCAGTTTCCCGAAATGAGGGTTGGTCATTTCCGCCTCCGTTGAACGGCCCGAACTCTAGCGAATTTATAGAAATTAGATGCACTCAATGTTGCCTTTTTCATCTCCTTGCAGCAATTTTTCGCCGAGGGGCGGCCAGTCGAGGAAATATCTTCCTCACTTGCCAGCAGCGTGGTTCCTCGTCAGCGGGCCTAATTAGAACCGGCCGCGATCCGGGCAAGTCCTGTGCCCTAGTCGGCGGTCACCGTAAAATCGAAGCGCTGCTTTGGAAACGGCTCGTCGGCGAGGGTGAAATGCCACCATTCCCGCGCATAGTTGCGGAAGCCGGCGGCGCGCATGGCCGAAAGCAGCATCGTGCGGTTTGCCGTCGCTTGGAGGGGCAGCGGGCGGTGGGCCGTCTCGCTCGCCGAATCGAAACAGTCGAATCCGGTGCCGAAGTCGAGCGTGCGGGCGTCAGTCGCGCCGCAAGCGGAATGAGCCGGGCTTGTCTTGTCAAGCTCAGCGACGGCGAGGTCAACGGTCGAGCCCCGCGAGTGGCTGGACAGTTCGCCGACATAGCCCTCGGCGATGAGGTCGCCGCGCTCGACCTTCGGATACCATTGCGGATCGGGCGGGCCGCCTTGCCTTGTCCATCTGACCATGTCGGCGACGGCGCGTGCCGGGCGGTAACAGTCGAAGACGATCAGCGTGAGGCCCTCGGCCGTCATTGCTTTCTGGACGCCGGACAGCGCCTTCGCCGCCGGCGCGGTCAGGATGCAGACCGGCGCTTCGTAGCCGTCGACCTCGCGCTGCAGGAAGTTTCCCAGCCCGGCATAGCGGATGTCCTGGCGAATGGTCGGATCGACATCGGCGAGCCGGACGAATCCGGCGGGCAGGGGGTCGGCGTGGGCGGAGAAGGCAGCCAGGAGAGCCAGTGCCGGGAGGATTATAGCTGCTCCCGCTGAAGGACGGGTGTGCTTCGCAATAAGCCTCGAGAGAAGTGCCTTTCGATCCTTGAAAGGCGCAACGCGCCGAATCGCTTGCCCGCTTCTATTCAACGAAAACCTTCACGCTGGCCGCGCGGCCGGCGGCGTCGATAACGGTGAGCGTCGAATAGCCGGTGCCGTCGGGCTGCCAGGTCGCGATGCGGCGGCGGTCGATGCCGGCGAGCGGCTTGCCGTTGGCAAGCCAGCGGAAGGGCGCGCGGCCGCCCTGCAGCTTCAGCACAAGCGGCGAAGCGTCCGCCGAATTGGTGCCGAGGTCGACGCGAGCCCCGTCCGGCGGGAAGACGATGGTGGGCGCCGGTTCAGTCGGCGTTGCCTGCACTAGCCCGTCGGAGCCGGCGCCGAAGCGGGCGAGCGTCACCGGCAATTCTTCGTGTTTGGGATTGAAAAGACCCGGCGGCCGGCCGGGCAGCGGCACGCTGGCCAAACCCGAGCGGACAAAACCTTCGAACAGAATGGGCGCGGCCGAAACAT
>NZ_RZSN01000081.1:0-25602 GCF_003997315.1 Mesorhizobium sp. M1A.F.Ca.IN.020.04.1.1 | reverse complement strand
GTCTTAGACATGAGGCTCCAATCCATGGACGGCGTGGCAGCAACGGCCCGCCTTTTCGGTGTAAAATGGGTCGCTTTTGATCGTGCCCCGCAGTTGCTACAGGCGCACAGGTGCGGGTGCGATCTGGCGGTTTCTCAAATACGGCTTTGCGCCATCGGGCCCACCCCAATAGCTGAGCGTCGTTCGCGCGGGGAACTGCGTTCACCACGCCGGGCGACTTGACCGTCCACCGCCAGAGCGCTGAACGGTCCGCTAGTGAGGCGCTCCCCGAATCGTCGTTTATCCCGCTCGCCCCAGACCGGGCGACAGCCAGCGTTGCCGCTACGCTGCGGAGAAATATCGTCAGCGCGTGGCATTCGGACATAAGCTGATCGACGCCAAGAATAAGACCCACGGAGGTGACCGGTGCGGCCGGAACAAGAAAGAGCGTTGCAGCCATTGTGACGAGGCCTGCACCGGTAATGCGGGTTGTTCCGTTCGAAGGGAACAATGCGACGAACAGCATGAGGATCCGGCAGCCGATCGGCAGATCAGTTTTCGTCGTCTGGGCGATGAAGAGGGCGGCGAGCATCATATTCGTGCCGTCCAGATTGAATGGAATGAGACCCACGACCGAATGCGTGGCGCCGGCCTTTTCCATCTTCTCCATGAGCGAGGGCAGCGCGGCCTCCGAGGAGGACGTTGCGAGCAGCAGCTCGTCCTTGATGTATCGGACGAGAGAGAAGATCGAGCGGCCGTTGTAGCGGCAGACCGCGCCGAACAGGACCGAGAAGAACAAGACTTGCAGGATGTCGCCTTCCGCGAAGGCACTGGCAATGGTTGATGGGATGATGTTCATCAGGAAGCTGGTCACGGACTGCTCGTGAGCCGTGGCCACATAGCCCTTAACGGCTTGGACATCGAGCGAGGCCGGATCGATGTTGAGGCCGGCGCCAGGCTGAACGATATTCGCGACAATCAGTCCGACAACGAGTGCAAGTGTCGAGAAGGTGAGGAAATAAACCATCGCCTTGGCGGCAACTCGGCCGACCTTCTGCAGATCGCTCATGCCGGCAATGCCGGTCGCTATTGTCAGGAAGATGACAGGTACGGTGATTATCTTGACGACATCGACGAAGGCATCGCCGAGCGGCTTCAGGCTCTGGCCGGTCTCCAAATGGAAATAGCCGATTGCAGCACCCAGGATTATGGCGGCAAGCACCTGCACGTAGGCCCGGGCAAAATGGCGCTTGCGGGCCGCTGCGTTCGCTATGGGGACTTGTGGAACCAACACCGTTTCTCTCCTTGACCGGATCGGGGTGGGGCTCCTCCTTCTCCCATGCAGTGCTCCGGTCGAACGCTGCGCCCACTTCGGCGCAAGCGATGTGCCAAATAGCAAAGAGGGGAAAACGCGCAGGACCTCTCACGCAGTGCTTGTTCGCTCTCCCGCACTCGCGCTGCGGTTGCCAGTCAACTATGGAAGGGTCCGTTCTTGGGAATTCCAAAGGTCGCTCTTTGCTTCGGCGCAGCTTGGCTGGCTGGAAGGTTCCCTGTTTGCCTTGGGGTCTGGGACCTGCGTCCAGATGGTCAACATTTTCCTGCGCGCCGCACGGGGCTCCAAAGATTCAATCGAGGACGGGCCCTCTTCGAAAACGGCGGCAGCGTTGGTCAAGCCCTTCCACCCTGCTGTCCCACCAAGGGTGTTCAGAAGCTCAGTTCACGATTAAGCGATGGATCAGCGTCATCTGGCGTTTGCGCCATCGCGGCGGCGTTGCAAGGGGTCTGCCAAGGATGAGCAAGCCGCGAGGCAGGGCCCGAGACCTAGACTCCATCCTCATCAACAGCGCTCGGCTCGCGTTAGGAATGTTCGAACCGCAGCACGATCAGGTGGCCACACCGTTGGTCGGAACCGGAACCCGACGAATGATCGTTCGTGACCGACATCTGTGAACAAGCAGTGTGTGTCATTGCAATCACCACCCATTGCGCGCAATTGCCCATATGGCCGTGAATGAACTGGATTTGGTGATTTTCCAGATGGCGGTGGAAAGCGTCCGCTTGCTCTCTTCAAGCTTTGATGAGAAGGCGGCTGAGATAGCCACGAGGAGCCGTGGTAGCCTTCTTTTCGACGTGCGGGTTGACGGTGACCTGGAGGTCCAGCGAGTCGCAGCCATTGGATATCCAGGCGACAAGATCGGTGTGGTGGCATTGGACCGAGAGGGCCTTGTTAGCTGCTGTTGCCTTGTCAATGGCACCTTCTCACCTTTCATTGCACCATTGGAGAACTGGACCAGCATGCCCCTGTCCATGCAGGCCCAGATCGATGTCACAGGCTATGCGAGGCTCCTTCTGGCCGCCCTGCGAAATGCTGGACATATGCTGGGCAGGTAGCATCACCGATGATGTCTGTGATGAGATGGTGCAGACGGCTGGATGAGGCGATCGCTTGCCGGCAGCTTTGGCCGCCAAGCGATCGGTGAGTTCGCAATGCTGGACACGTCCTGTAGACTCTGCCAGTTAAGTTAGCGGACAACCATCTGACGAATGCCCGATCTGACAGTCTGGACGGCGCGGCATGCCCTCCTAGGAATGCAGCCGTGGTTCTACTCCCTCGGCTGTTTTTGCGTCGAAGGCGACGGGCACACCGTGAACGATGGACGTCGCCGCCACCAATTCCTCAACTCGCGATCGGTCGCTTTGCACGCCGGCATAAGCGTTCGAATGGCGCGGATCGCCTGGGCGGTGGAGAGGAACCGGGCCTTGCCTCTGGACAGAACATAGGCTTCGGCGGCTTTTTCACCCGCCTCCCTGAAACTCTGACTGACACGATCTAGGACGGGAGTTCGGCAGCCTTCAAGCCTATGTCCGATACCGGACAATCAGGCAGCGGTGGCCAGGCCGAAATAACGTTGCTCCTCCTCGCCGTAAGCGCCATGCGTGAGTTCCATCAATCCGACGCGGTCGATAATCGTGACCTCGCCGCGCTTGGCACGGACAAGTCCTCGATATTCAAGCATTTGCAGGGCCGTGGTGACCCCGGGACGGCGGGCGCCGAGCATGGTCGCCAGAAATTCATGCGTCAGGTAGATCTTGTCTCCGTCAGAGCGGTCATGGATCATCAGCAACCAGCGGGCCAGCCGTTCCTCGATTTTGGAGTGGCCATTGACCAGTGCCGTCCGGGACGACTGGACAAGGAACGCGTGGGCATAGTCCAGCACTGACGTGCGCAGCGACGGGCTTTCCGCAACCGCAGGACGAATGATTTCAACCGGCAGGCGCCAGCCATTGCCTGCGACCTGGATATAGGTCTCGTTGGAAGAGCTGTCCTGTCCGAGAATGAGGGCAATTCCTGTCATCCCGTCATATCCGATAATGCCGACTTCACATTGCCGTCCGCCGGTCATGGTGGCGACCACCGAGGCGATGCCCCTCTCGGGAAAATATCCATTCCTGATCGGCTGATGCGCGATCAGCAACTGAGCCTTGATGTCCAGTTCGACGCGATGCAGCGATGGTCGCAACAGCGCGAAGTCCTCCGGCGAAAGGGATTTCAGCACCGGGTTGCGAAAAAGGGATTCGGGCAAGGCTCTCTCCCATGCGGGCAAGAGCGCGTACCTCTTACTGTCGGCTGCATCCGAAGTAACTGACGGCCGATGCCAAAGCATAGGGTTGGAAACGCGCGATTGCAAAGCCCTGTCGGGGCAGTGCAGCCATGCCAGAAGTCGCGCGGCCTTACGATAGGCGCGGATGGCATGATTCCCTTCTGCGGCCACCAAGAACGGCTCGGGCACGCTTTAATCATTCATACACAAGCTCGCAGGAATGTAAGCGGCGGAACAGTCGGGTGATTCGTGCCGCCCTGCCCTTTCAGAAATCAAGTCATTGGACGTCAATTCGGGCTGGAACGCCTCGTCGCGGAACGGCACAGGAAACGCAGCCGGATCAGCAATGGTGGTTCACCTTATGTGCGGTCCGGATGTGCGGTCCGGCGGCTCATCGCCCAATGGCTTGTCGAGGGGAAGTGGAACTCGTCATGTCGCCGCGAACCGTCACCGCGCTAGCGCGGCGCTTTTGAAGACGCCGGTGTTTTCTTTGTGGAACTGAAACTGTGAGGTGATTGATGCATCACTCAAACATTTGCGTATTTCCGCTGCATCGGCGACGCACATTGGTCGAAAGTATCGCCCAGGCCCTCGAGACCAAGAACGGCGAGGCGGCGAGTGCGTTCTGGCGCTGTGCTGCCAAGAAAATGCTCATTCAATTGTCCGATGTAGGAATTGCGCCAGAGTTCGCTGCGCAGGAGGTTGGAAGCCTTCTTCATGCGGTCTTGGACGATATGGCCAACCGAACGGTAATGCACATAGCATAGGCTTGGGCGCTGTTGGATCGCGCGTCAGCTCGGGTCCTTATCGGGGGACTGCTCCGACTGGCCGACGGTCCGGCCAAACCGGCATACCGGCAAAGGTTTGAGGTTGGGATCGCTCACGGCGGCCGGTCCAATATTCCAAGGCGACCTCAGAAGCCACATTGGCTTCTTTCCAAGCGGACGGGCGCCATTTTGGCGTGCTCACGCTGGACTGCGGGTTGCGCCTACGGAAATCCGAAGTCCGGCCGCGCGAGTCGATCGACCGGAACAGTCGAATGCTCGTGGGGCCGGGTCCGCTCAGCTTGACGGCGGGCGGTGGCGGCCGTGAGCAGACTTAACCCAGGTCACGGCTGAGCATCCGCAGGCGCTATGCCGATTGGATGAGAACTGGTTGCCACAACACCGGCCCGTTCAGGCGTCCCCTCCAGCGGATGCGCAAGAGACTGGCGTAGGAAATCTCGAGGAAGCCGGCGACTGCCTCGGTGTTGCCGACCTGCTGGGGCTGTCCGATACGTGACAACGGCCAGGTCGCGAGACGAAGGATCCTTTCGATGCGCGTATCTGTCACCGTTACGATCCCGGAGAGATTGTTGGCCAAGCCGAATTCGATGATGCCCGCGAAGAGCTCGTAGGTTGCTTGTGCCAGGCCGCCAGCAGCCTTCGGCGCTGTCGCAGGGAGATCGAGCGCGAAACGACTACTCTCCCAGATATCGGCACTCGCAGGGACCACCATCTCATCCAGCAGCGCCGGAAACGTATCGCGCAACATAGTCGGTCCGGTGGTCGGCAAAAGGCGGACGCAGCCGCAAGTTCGCCAATCGGACCCCTTGAGAAGTAGGTAGACGGGGTTCAGGCTGTCAAACGGGTCCGTTTCCATTTCGCCTTCGGTCTGCACTTCCCAATCGAGCCGCTTCTTGAAAACCCGATACCTAAGCCCGTGCATTTCCCTGAGTTCGCTCGCGAACTCGGCGTAGCAGTCGGGTGTTATCAGCTGCATCATTGTCGTCTCCGTGCGGGATGTGTCCACGCAATCGAAGGGCAAAGCCGTCATGAATGCAGCCTGTAGACCTTTACAGCTAGCCTTGGAGAGGATCAGGATCTCGCCCGAGCAGCCATCCGCACTATGGCCTGGTTGATGGTTCGCACGCCAAGCTTCGCCTTGGCGTTTTCCTGATGGAAGGTCACGGTGCGTTTCGAGACACCGAGAATCTGGCTGATATCCCAGGCCGACTTGCCGCACGCCGCCCATTTCAGGCACTCGAACTCCCGCGGGGTGAGCGTTATGCCATCTACCACGCAATCTTCGGCGAGCCTGCGCCGGGCATGGATATAACGTTGATCGCAACCAACTGCATTGCTTTTTCGTAGCGCGTCAGCGACCTCAAAAGTGGCGGATGCGCCTCGTTGGAGGCGAAGGTCAGTGCGGCGAACCGGCCGCGATGATCATGCATCGACATGGTCAGTCCGCCGCGAATGCCGAACTCAGCTGCTTTTTCCAGGACTTCCTGCTGCGAGGTCGGCAAATAACGGTGATCGCGGTCCACACCCCAGTCGAAGGTATCCCAGCCTCGCAGTCCCCGCAGGATCACGGGATCCACGCTGTGGTAGCGCAGTTGCAGGTAATGTGATGTCCATGATGATGGATAATTCGAGATCAATCGCGGCGTGTCGCCGGAAGCGGATGGGTAGGTGAAATAAGCGAAGAACGGAAAGTCGAACCCGGCTGCGGCGGACGCCATTGCCTCATGGAGATCGACGGCATCGACGCTTGCAGAGAGTTGCTCGACCAAGGTTTCAAATACGCGATGCATCTGCGCTTTGCGTACCTCGCGGAGGTTGCTGGAAGCCGGGCGGAGACGTGGTTCTAAATGATGGCCTGTCCCTGCAGGGCGTACGACGCGCCGCCGTCATCACCGCAATTGCTGTGCTGCTTCCGATTGGAGAGAGCTCCGCGCACCTGACCAACTACCGATGGGTGATATTGCGACGTTATCGATGAGCCGCGTGTCGCCAAGCCAAGCCGCAGCAAGCAAGCGTGCCGGTCGGTCAAGGCTTGCTAACGATTGCAGGTCTGTTTCTCCGCGAAGCTCCAGGTATTCGAGCTCGCGATAGCCGGCAGCCAGAATTGTTGCACGCGCTTCATCAAGCGTAGGCAGGATGGGAGAGCCGCGTGCAAGCCGCTCGGCCGTATCGAGCAGGACCGATGCTAGTTTTGGGGCAATGGCGCGTTGGGCTGGGGAGAGCCGCACGTTACGCGACGATAGCGCAAGACCATCGGCTTCGCGGACTGTCGGACAGGGCACAATAGTGATCGGAATGTCGAGGTCCCGGACCAAGCGCCTGACAAGCTGAAGTTGCTGAAAATCCTTTTCGCCAAAAAAGGCGAAGTCAGCGCCGGCCTGCAGGAAGAGCTTGGCCACGACCGTCGCCACGCCATTGAAATGGCCGGGCCGGAATGCGCCGCACAGGCATTCGCTGATGCCGGACACTGAAACGACCGTGGCGAAGCCCGCCGGGTACATTTCCTCTGCGTCCGGCACATAGAGCAGATGCGTGCCCAGCGGCGCGAGCTTGGCAGCATCTTCGCTTTCCGTCCGAGGATAGGCAATCAGGTCGGCGGGGCTGTTGAACTGCTTGGGGTTTACGAACAGCGTCACGATCACCCGCTCGGCCCTTTCAAGCGCCTTCCGCACAAGGCTCAGATGCCCGTCGTGCAAGGCTCCCATGGTCGGCACAATACCGATCGTGGCACCCGAGCGACGCCATTGCGCAACGACGGCGCGCAGCTCGCTCACGGTTCGAGCGATCGGCACGCTCATGTGAAGTCTCCGGCCTTCAAGGCGTTGACATAGAGATGTTCGACCGCCGGAAAGTGCCGGTTCCGCACATCGGTGGCGTAAGCGGCGATTGCCGCCTCAGCCTGCTCACCGAGCTCGGCATAGCGTTTGACGAACTTCGGCCGAAATGAGGTGAAGAGCCCGAGCATATCGTCGCTCACCAGAATCTGGCCGTCGCAAGCTGGCGAGGCACCGATGCCGATGGTGGGTATGTCGATATCGGCGGTTATCTGCCGTGCAAGCTGCTCCGGTATCTTTTCGAGCACCAAGGAGAAGGCGCCCGCCTCGGTTACCGCCCTGGCGTCGCGCCTGATCCGCTCTGCATCGGCTCCCCGGCCCTGCACACGATAGCCTCCGAACGTGTTTACCGCCTGCGGCGTCAGCCCCACATGGGCCATGACAGGTACGCCGCGCGCGGTAAGGAAGCGGATGGTTTCCGCGATGGTCTCGCCGCCCTCGAGCTTCACCGCTGAACAACCGGTCTCACCCATCACGCGCGCAGCGTTGCCGAAAGCGTGCTCTGGGCTTTCCTCGTAGGAACCGAAGGGCAGGTCGACGACCATCAGCGCGTGTTCAAGGCCGCGGCGAACGGCCTGTCCGTGCATGATCATCATGTCGAGCGTGACGCCCAGCGTCGACGACAGGCCGTGCAGCACCATGCCGACGCTGTCGCCGACAAGAACGATGTCGCAGTGGCGATCGAGTAGCCTCGCGACCGGCGTGGTGTAGGCCGTCAAGCATACAAGTGGCGTTTGGCCTTTTCGCTTCGAATATCTGGAGGGTTAATCCCTTTTATCTCACCAGCCGCGCTCAACCGACGCCCCCTTCCCTTACGTTACCAACAGCGGGGTCGCGTTTGGCATATTTTTGTGCGACTGCGAAGAGCTAAAAACAGTGCTTGAGTAGTACGGTGTTGACGTGCTGGCTGCCAAGGGTACATTCAATCGATTAAGGCGCTCCGTTGGGCCAACCCACTTTCGCAAACATGGATCCTCAGACAAGAAGAACCAAGAAAGGCAAAGCCGCCGTCAAAGCTGACGAAGCCAAAGTGGACCTGACTGCCGTCGTGGTCGCCGTTAACGACAGTGAGCCCTGTGTCCTCACCGTCGGTCATGCGGACACCCTCCCTTCTGGACCTTTTGCGCTTGAGCATCGATCGCTGCAGTCGGGTTTGAGGGGGTGGGTGGAGCAGCAGACTGGCCATGCACTGGGATACATCGAGCAACTCTACACCTTCGCCGATCGCGATCGCATCGGCACTGAGCGCCACCAGCGCGTCATCTCAATCAGCTATCTCGCATTGACCAGGAAGGAACAGGCAACGAACTTGACCGCGTGCGGCTGGCAAAGTTGGTACGAATATTTTCCCTGGGAGGACCACCGCTTCGGCACGCCGCCTGTGCTGCTCGATAGATTGCGGCCCCGCCTGATTGAGTGGGCCGGCAGCGCCAGCGAGCCGACCACTCAACGCGAGCGCCGGCAGCGCGCTGCGATAGCCTTCGGCTTCGACGACCGCCATTGGAACGAGGAACTCACGCTCCAACGCTACGAGTTGCTCTATGAAGCTGCTCTGATTGAAGAGGCCGGTGGCGGCAGGGACGCGATTGCGGCCGCGGCTGGCAAACCAATGGTCGCTGACCACCGTCGCATTCTGGCAACCGGGATTGCGCGGCTGCGTTCGAAGATCAAATACCGGCCGGTCGTGTTCGAGCTTATGCGGCCTTCCTTCACGCTGCTGCAACTGCAGCGAACCGTGGAAGCTCTGGCTGGCAGGCTCATCAACAAGCCCAACTTCCGGAGACTGGTCGAGCAGCAGGATCTTGTTGAGGAGACTGGGGAGACCTCCCTCGACACGGGCGGCCGACCGGCGAAGCTTTATCGCTTCCGCCATGCCGTTCTCGACGACAGGGCTATCGCCGGGACAAAATTACCGCTGGCGCGGGCTTGACATACTTATAGTCAAGGTAGACATATTCCCTTATTGTCAAACCGAATATAATCGAGGCGTCAATGGCTGGGGCGTTACCTATGGCTGCGTCCCTGTATGAGCGTGTCCGGCGGGTGATCCCTCCCGTTGAATGGCTCGCGTTCGCCGGCGATATTGAAGCCATCTTAGCGCTGAAGCGTGAGCGCAATGCGGTGGTGCTGGCGCACAATTACCAGACGCCCGAAATTTTTCATTGCGTGGCAGACATCGTCGGCGACAGCCTGGCGTTGGCCCACAAGGCGGTGACGGTCGACGCCGACATCATCGTGGTTGCCGGCGTTCATTTCATGGCCGAGACGGCAAAACTGCTCAATCCGAACAAGACCGTGCTCATCCCGGATCTCAGCGCCGGCTGCTCGCTGGCCGAATCGATCACGGCAGACGACGTGCGGTTAATGCGGCTGCGGTATCCGGGGGTCCCCGTTGTTACTTACGTCAACACATCGGCCGCCGTAAAAGCGGAGTCCGACATCTGCTGCACGTCCGGCAACGCGAAGGCGGTGGTGGAATCGCTTGGCGTGGCGCGTGTGCTGATGCTGCCGGACGAATATCTGGCGAGGAACGTGGCAGCCGATACAGACGTCGAGATCATCGCCTGGAAAGGCCATTGCGAGGTGCATGAGCGCTTCACCGCAGCAGACATTCGGGAACTGCGCGATGCCCATCCAGGCGTCATCGTGCTGGCCCATCCAGAATGCCCACCAGACGTTGTCGCGGAGGCGGAGTTCTCCGGCTCGACCGCAGCGATGTCGGATTATGTCGAGCGGGAGAAACCGACGCGTGTCGTCCTTCTGACCGAATGTTCGATGAGCGACAACGTCGCGGTCGCGCATCCCGACGTCGAGTTCGTTCGCCCATGCAACCTGTGCCCGCACATGAAGCGCATCAACCTGGCCAACATTCGCGCCGCGCTCGAGCAGAACCGGCATGAGGTCCGGATTGATCCGGAAATTGCCGGCCCCGCCCGCCGCGCGGTCGAGCGCATGCTTTCCCTATGAGCCTGGAGGTTCGCGACATCGCCGGGGCGCCGGTCGTCATCGGCGGCGGCATTGCCGGCCTGATGACGGCGCTTCATCTGGCGCCGGAACCGGTCGTGCTTTTGACCAACGCGCCGCTTGGAACCGGAGCCTGCAGTGAGCTTGCCCAGGGCGGTCTTGCGGCAAGTCTCGGCGGCGACGACGGCCCGGATTTTCACCTTTGCGACACGATAGCTGCCGGCGACGGACTCTGCGACGAGGCCACGGTGCGGCGAGTGGTCCGAGCTGCACCCGAAGCGATTAGGACGATCCAAAGGTTCGGCGTCGCCTTCGACCAGCACCCTGACCGCGCGTTGCGACTTGGGCTCGAGGCGGCACACTCGCGACGGCGGATTGTGCATGCAGCCGGCGACGCCACCGGTCGCGAGTTGGTGCGCGTGCTCATCGCCGCGGTTCGGCGTACAGCCTCGATCACCACTATCGAAAATGTGGAGGTCCGCCGGCTGGTCGTGCAGGACGGGTCGGTCATCGCCGTGGTCGCCGCAGGACGAGCCGGCGCGCTCGCTCTGCCCACGCGTCGCGCGGTGCTGGCGACCGGCGGCGTCGGCGGGCTGTTTTGCGATACGACAAACCCCGCTGGCTCATGGGGTCACGGGCTGGCGCTCGCCGCATGGGCGGGGGCGGAACTCGCCGACTTGGAATTCATACAGTTCCATCCAACTGCGCTCGACGGTCCGCGCCGGCCGATGCCGCTGGTGAGCGAAGCCGTGCGTGGCGAAGGCGCGGTGCTCATCGATGAGCGAGGAGAGCGCTTCCTCGCTGACACACCTGGCGGTGAACTTGCGCCTCGCGACGTCGTCGCGCGCGCCATTTGGCACCAGCTTGCCGTTGGACGCCGCGTATTCCTGGATGCACGGCAAAGTCTCGGCCCGAGATTTGGCAAGCGTTTTCCAGGCATCGCCGAATTGTGCCGGAGCGCAGGGGTCGACCCCGCGACCGACCCGATCCCGGTGCGCCCGGCGGCACATTATCACATGGGCGGCGTCGCCGTAGACAGCGCCGGCCGCAGCTCCATCGAGGGATTGTGGGCCTGCGGTGAGGTCGCCTGTACCGGCCTGCACGGCGCCAACCGCCTGGCCAGCAACTCGCTCACCGAAGCGGCGGTCACCGCGAGCTGGGTTGCCGAAAGCGTTGCCGGCACGTCGTATACCCGGCGACCGCGCAGATGCTCCACATTCGTCCCTCCACGACCAGACGCTTCCGCGGTCCGCCCAATTGTCTCCGCCGCCCTGGGTATCATCCGCGACGGCGAGGCAATGCGCGAAGCGGTGGCGACCCTGCTGCCGATCGCAGCTGACAATGTCGCTGCCTCTGGTCCGGCTTTGGTCTCACTGATGATCGCCGTGGCGGCCCTGGGGCGGGAAGAGAGTCGAGGCGCGCACTGTCGGTCCGATTTCCCGCTCCACGATGCCGACGCGCGCCCATCACGGCTGACACTGCACAGCGCAATGCGGGCCGCGGCCGCACTCGATTGCCGGGCTACCATACGGAGCACCTGATGTGATTTCATTCTCCCCCCTCCCCGCGACCCTGATCGAACCGATTGTGCGCGGTGCGCTCCTCGAAGACCTGGGCAGATGCGGCGACCTGACCAGCGATGCGGTTATCCCGCATGATTGCACTGCCACGTTGGTGCTCAAATCGAGGCAGGCGGGCGTCGTTGCCGGGCTCGATCTGGTCTCGTACGCCTTCCTGCTCGTGGAACCGGCGATCAACATCCAGATCTGGCGCCCTGATGGCAGCGATGTCGGGGCCGGGGAAACCATTGCAAGATTGTCCGGACCCGCGCGAGGCCTGCTCACGGCCGAACGCACTGCCCTCAATTTCTTGTGCCGGCTGAGCGGCATTGCCACTGCCACAGCGGCGATGGTTGAGGCCGTGCGCGGTCACAAGGCGAGGATCGTATCGACGCGAAAGACGACGCCCGGCCTGCGGGTATTGGAAAAATACGCCGTGCGCGTCGGCGGCGGTGCCAATCACCGCTTCGGCCTCGATGACGGCGTGCTCATAAAGGACAATCACATCGCGATCGCCGGCGATATCCGCACAGCAATAGAGCGGGCGCGCGCCGCCGCAGGGCATATGGTGAAGGTCGAGGTTGAGGTCGACACGCTGAAGCAGCTCGATGCAGCGCTCGCGATTGGTGTTGACGCGGTGCTGCTCGACAATATGTCGGTCGAGGATCTTGCCCGCGCGGTTTCTATAGTGGGTGGCCGTACGATCACCGAGGCTTCCGGTCGGGTGACGCCGAAAACGGCGGCGGCGATTGCGGCGACCGGTGTCGATCTCATCTCCATGGGATGGCTGACGCACAGCGCCCCGATCCTCGACATCGGCCTGGACATGCCGGACCACCAGAACATCTGCAAGCATTTGAACTGAGGATTACGGCATGAGGAGCAACATCAGCTCGGCAGGCGTAGGAAGGCGGTGGAAAGACGTGCCGCAGCTCGCCTTTTAGCGAGTGCGCTCCAAAGCCAAGTCGGACCGAGCTTGCCGGTCGACAGACTCCTGAAGGCGTACCGGACTAGCAACAAAGGTTTGACGATGACGGTTGGAATGAACTCGGAGTTCGACGTGAACCAGACCATGCAATCGGTCGATGGAACGCCTCCGCGATGGAACCGCAAAGAGGCTGAGGCCATCTACGGCATGCCATTCAACGATCTGCTGTTCCTAGCTCAGACGATCCACCGCCAGAACTTCGATCGAAACCGAGTGCAGCTGTCGCGGCTCCTTAGCATCAAGACCGGCGGCTGCCCCGAAGATTGCGGCTATTGCAGCCAGTCTGCGCATTACGAAACCGGGGTGAAGGCGTCGAAGCTGATGAACGTCAAGCATGTCATCGACGAAGCGGCCAAGGCGCGTGATGGCGGCGCAACGCGCTATTGCATGGGCGCAGCGTGGCGAAGTCCCAAGGAGCGCGACATGGACGTTGTGGTCGCCATGATCGAGGGCGTCAAGGCGCTCGGCATGGAGACCTGCATGACGCTCGGCATGCTCGATCTTGAGCAAGCTGCTCGCCTGAAGCAGGCCGGTCTCGACTACTATAACCACAACATCGATACCTCTGAGCGCTACTATGGCGAGGTTATTTCAACCAGGACTTTTGCCGACCGGCTGGAAACGCTTGGGCACGTGCGCGCGGTTGGGATGAAAGTCTGCTGCGGCGGCATCGTCGGGATGGGAGAAGAAAAGACCGATCGCATCGACATGCTGGTCACGCTCGCGAACCTGCCCGAGCCGCCGGAAAGCGTGCCGATCAACATGCTTATTCCCATCGAAGGCACGCCGCTTGCCGCGGCCGACGCCATCGATCCGATCGATTTCGTCCGCATCGTTGCGCTCGCGCGGGTGATGATGCCGAAATCCTGTGTAAGGCTGTCCGCCGGCAGGACGGCGATGAGCGACGAAACGCAGGCGTTGTGCTTCTTTGCCGGCGCTAACTCGATCTTTGTCGGCGACACGCTGCTGACGGCGGACAATCCCGGCGAGGACAAGGATAGCCTTCTGTTCCAGCGTCTCGGCATCGAGCCGATGGAACTCGCCACGCAATGAACGAGGCAATTCTTGCCCGCTATGACGCATCCTTGCGCGGACTGGCGCGCAAGGACCGGTTGCGGACGCTCGCACCGCGCGCCGGTCTCGACTTCTCGTCGAACGACTATCTCGGACTTGCCGCCTCCAAAAGACTTGGCGAAGCGGTTGCGGCGGCGATTGCGCGGGGCACGCCGGTTGGCGCCACCGGGTCGCGGCTGTTGCGCGGCAACGCACCGGAACATGAGCAACTGGAGGCGGACGCCGCGGCATTCTTCGGCGCCGACCGTGCGCTGTTCTTTGGCAGCGGCTACATCGCCAACTTCGCCCTGTTGACCGCGCTGCCGCAGAAAGGCGACCTGCTGGTCCTCGACGAACTCGCCCATGCCAGCATGCATGAGGGCGCGCAGGCCGGGCGCGCCGAGTTCAAGCTGGCCGCGCACAACGACGTCGACGCTGTCGAGGACGCAATCACCCGCTGGCGCGCCGAAGGCGGCACGGGGCGCGTGTGGATCGCCGTCGAAAGCCTTTACAGCATGGATGGCGACCGCGCGCCGATGGAGAGCCTGGTCGCGATGGCCGATCGGCACCAGGCATTCATCGTCGTCGATGAAGCGCATGCCACCGGCATCTGGGGACCGGACGGCCGGGGACTGGCCGCCGCGTGCCAAGGCCGCGACAACATCGTCACGCTCCACTCATGCGGCAAGGCGCTCGGCGCATCCGGTGCACTCGTCACCGGGCCGAGGACACTGTGCGATTATCTCGTCAACCGGTGCCGGCCGTTCATCTACGCCACCGCGCCCTCGCCGCTGATGGCGGTCGCGGCGCGCGAAGCGCTGACTATTCTGTCCGACGAGCCCATGCGCCGCGCTCAGCTGCAGGAACGCGTTGCCTGCGCCGGCCGCCAATTGGCCGAGCGCTGCGGCGTCGTACCCAGCGGCTCGCAGATCCAGCCATTTGTCATCGGCGTTGGGCGCACCATGGCGGTGGCGGCGGCCCTGCAGGCACGCGGCTTCGACATACGCGGCATACGTCCGCCGACGGTGCCCGAGGGCACATCGCGCCTGCGCATTTCGCTGACGCTCAACGTCGACGAGACCGACATTTCCGCCATGGTCGAGGCTCTCGTTGAGGTGTTGGCCACAGCATGACCAAACGCATCGTCGTCACCGGAACAGACACCGGAATTGGCAAGACAGTATTTTCGGCCGGACTTGCCGGGCTGCTCGACGGCTTCTACTGGAAGCCGGTGCAATCGGGCCTCGACGAGGAGACTGACAGCGAGGTCGTCGCCCGGCTTTCCGGCTTGCCCGACGGACGCGTGCTGCCCGAAGTCTATCGACTGACGATGCCGCTGTCGCCGCATCGATCAGCCGAAATCGACGGCGTCGCGATCGAGGCCGACGATCTTTCATTTCCGGTCCTGCCGACACCGCTCGTCATCGAAGGCGCCGGCGGGCTGATGGTGCCGCTCAATCGACAGACAAGGTTCATTGACATATTCGAACAATGGCGGCTGCCGGTCATACTGTGCGCCCGCACCGCGCTCGGCACCATCAATCATACGCTGTTGTCGATCGAGGCCCTGAGAGCCCGCTCCATCCCGCTCATCGGCATTGCCTTCATGGGCGAAGAGGTGGCCGATACGCAAAGGACAATCGTGGAATTCGGCGGCGTGCCGCAGCTCGGCAGGCTGCCGCACCTCGGTCCGCTGACGGGTGAAACGTTGAGAGATGCAATGATTTCCGGCTTCGACCTGGCCATGATTGCCGGAGGCGACTGATGGCGCAGTCTCGAGTCTGGCATCCGTTCACGCAGCACGCGCTAGAGCCCTCGATCCCTGAAATCGTGCTGACTGAAGGCGCCTATCTCCACAAGGCCGACGGCTCCCGCATCCTGGATGCGATTTCTTCCTGGTGGGTCGTCACTCATGGCCACCGCCACCCCCGCATCATGAAGGCCATCGAGACGACCGCGTCGAACCTCGACCAGATCATCTTCGCGGGCTTCACCCACGAGCCGGCCGAGCGCCTGGCCGAGGCGCTTGTCGGCCTCGCACCCGCCGGCCTTGACCGGGTGTTCTATTCCGACAGTGGCTCGACCTCAATCGAAGTCGCGCTGAAGATGGCGCTCGGCTATTTCCGCAACATCGGCGCGCCGCGTTCGCGCATCGTCGTCATGGAGCACAGCTATCATGGTGACACGATCGGGGCGATGAGCGTCGGCGCCCGTGGCGTGTTCAACGCCGCCTACGAGCCCTTGCTGTTCGAGGTCGACACCATCCCCTTCCCGGCCGCCGGGCGCGAGCAGGAAACGCTGGATCGGTTCGAGGCACTCTCCCGCGACCGGCGCGCCGCCGCGCTGATCGTCGAGCCGCTCGTGCTCGGCGCCGGCGGCATGCTCATGTATCCGGCCTGGGTTCTGACCGAATTGAAGAGGATCACTGAGGCCGCCGGCACGCTGCTGATCGCCGATGAAGTGATGACCGGCTGGGGGCGCACCGGAACCATGTTCGCCTGCGAACAGGCGTCCGTCTCGCCGGACATCCTGTGCACCTCGAAAGGTCTGACCGGTGGTACCATCCCGCTGGCCGCCACGATCGCCACCGATGCCATCTTCCAGGCTCACTATTCCGAGGATCGCAAGAAGACGTTTTTCCATTCGAGCTCCTACACCGCCAATCCGATTGCATGCGCGGCGGCACTTGCCAATGTCGAGATCTGGCACGACGAGCCGGTGGCCGATCGGATCGCGGCCTTGAGCGAGCGACAGGCCGCCGGGCTTCGACGCTTTCGCGACAACCCTCGCTTCACCGATTGCCGGACAACCGGCACCATCGCGGCACTCGACCTACGCACCGGCTCAGCCGGTTATCTGGCCGAGATCGGGCCAAAACTGCGCGCTTTTTTTCTTGAGCGCGGCCTGCTCGTGCGCCCGCTCGGCAATGTCCTGTACCTTCTGCCGCCCTATTGCATTACCGGCAACGAGTTGGATGGGCTCTATGACGCCATCGAGGAGGCCGGCGAACGCTTCGGCTCAAAGCCATGAGCCGATCATCGCGCATTCTCGGGCTTGGCCATCATGCGCCCGCGCGCAAGGTGGAGAATCCGGAAATCGAAGATCGTCTCGGGCTTGAACCCGGCTGGATCGAGCGGCGCACCGGGATACGGTCGCGCTTCTGGGCAGCGGACGAAGACACGCTGTCGGCCCTTGCCGCGCACGCCGGCGACATGGCGCTGACCAATGCCGGTATCGACCGCGGCGACATCGGCCTGCTGTTGCTCGCTACCTCCACACCCGATCATCTTCTGCCGCCAAGCGCGCCCCTGGTCGCACATCGGCTGGGACTAGGTCGCGCCGGCGCGATCGACCTGACCGGCGCTTGCGCCGGCTTCATCTATGCGCTGATGTTCGCCGACGGGTTCACTCGCCTGCATGGCAAAGCGAGCCTTGTCATTGCCGCCAACATCCTCAGCCGCCGCATCAATCCGGCCGAGCGCGCCAGCGCCGTGCTGTTTGCCGATGCCGCCGGCGCGGTGGTGATCGGTCCGTGCGATGACCCGGATCGAGGCATTCTCGGCGCTTCGGTGGATTCGGACGGCTCGCGTTACGGGCTGATCCAGATTCCTGCCGGTGGAAGCAACAATCCGTTCCATGGCGGCCTCGACCTCGAGCAGACCCGGATGACGATCACCGATGGCCGCGAAGTGTTCGCCAAGGCCGTGGAGATGATGACCGCCTGCTCGAGAGACGCGCTCACTGCTGCCCGACTGAGGCCGCAAGACCTCGATCGTTTCGTGCCGCATCAGGCCAATGCTCGCATTTTCGACGCGGTCGGCAGGAACCTCGGCATCACAGATCACTCGATGGTCAAGACGATCGCCGAATATGGCAACTCTTCCGCCGCGACGATCCCGCTCTCGTTGTCGCTCGCCCATCGGGCGCAGCCGTTTCGGCCTGGCGAGAAAGTCCTCTTGGCGGCAGCGGGTGCGGGTCTCAGCGGCGGCGCGCTTGTCGTGGGAATTTAGCAAAGCAACGCTTGCGCATAGGACTGCTCATGAATGAGACTATGAGAATGGCTCAATACGCAAATAGTCGCCGGCAAGCTCCATAGAGCTGGGTTCCGTGCGGTGCTCCGCGATGTCTAAGTATCGACCCACTTGCTCAAATCGCAGCGCTCATCGAAGGCCAGCAAAACCTCATGCAGAGCGAAAATCCTCAACCGCCCGTTTCAAAGACGCTCGCCCCATTTCGAAACAAGGTGTTTCGCTCAATTTGGACGGCCACCCAGATTTCCAGCCTCGGTTGGCTAGTGCAAACGGTCGCCATCAGTTGGCTTATGGCAACGATTTCAGCGTCCGACCTTATGGTGGCTCTCGTCCAGGCCGCATCCACACTGCCGGTGTTCTTCCTCTCAGTTTTCGCCGGAGCCATTGCCGACAACTTCAGCCGCCGGTGGGTGATGTTTGCGGGACACTGCCTGATAGCATCGGCGTCGATGACGCTGATGATTTCTGTGGGTCTGGGATTTGTCAGTCCTTGGCTGATTCTCGGGTTAGGTTTCCTGGCCGGCTGCGGCTTTGCCTTGAATGATCCGGCCTGGCACGCTTCGGTCGGCGATATCCTTCACAAACGCGACATTCCGGCCGCAGTGACGCTTATGTCCGTCGGATACAACATTGTGCGCAGCGTTGGTCCGGCCTTAGGGGGCGTGATCCTGGCCGTCTTTGGGCCGCTGGCCGCTTTCGCCTTGGCTGCGGTGAGTGATCTGGCGCCTATAAGCGCGATATGGCGCACCAAATGGGAGGTCCGCTCTTCGCCTCTCCCTCGTGAGAGAATGACGACGGCAATTCATGACGGAGTGCGCTTTACGGCGATGTCTTTGGAGATCAGGGCAGCGACCGCCCGAGCAGCTCTTTTCGGATTGGCAAGCATCTCCATTCTGGCGTTGCTCCCTCTCGTCGTCCGGGATCAGTTGAAGAGTGGGCCAATTGTCTACGGTATCTTATTGGCCGGCTTCGGCATGGGTGCTTTCATCGCGGGCATGGGCAACGGCTTCTTGAGGAAGGTCACGTCTCAAAACAGGCTGGTGGCCTTCGCCTCTGTGGCTTGTGCAGTCTGTTGCCTCTCCCTTGCCCTGACATCGTCGGTTCCTGTGGCGGCCATTTCGCTGGCGCTCGGCGGAGCGGGTTGGCTTATCACCTGGACGGGCATTGACGTGTCGGTGCAGTTGGCAAGCCCAAGGTGGGTTGTAGGCCGCACGCTCTCCATTTACTACGCCTTGAGCGCAGGCGGTATGGCTGCTGGCAGCTGGATCTGGGGTTCTGTCGCGCAAAACTATTCCTTGACCTCAGCATTGGAGGGCGCCGCGGGCGCTCTGTTGCTGGTTGCAGCAGCGGGGATCGTGTTGCCGGTCCGTCCCTGGGAAGAAACGGATCAAGAAAGTTCAGTTTTTCATCCGCCGGACGTGGCTCTCGATCTGAAACCCAGAAGTGGCCCTATCGTGGCCAAGGTCGAGTATTTGATATCGGAGGAAAATATCGAGGCCTTTCTGGGCTACATGCGCACGCGGCGACACGTCCAGAGCCGTGCCGGTGCACGAAACTGGACGCTCCAGCGAAATCTGCAAACACCGTCACTTTGGACGGAGACATTCCGCACCCCCACCTGGATGGACTTTCTCCGCCTAAATCATCGACTCACCGCAGCAGATAAGGAAGTCGGCCAGCATCTCCTGTCACTGCATGAAGGAGAGGTGCCTCCGCAGACAGTGCTTTCGATTGAACGAACGACCGAGGCAATTCGTACCCGTACCTCGACAATCTTTTCTCGTCCTCCAAGATGACGCCATCAAGCTGCTATCCAGGGACAGGGTGGATCACCGGTGCTTTGCAGAGCACAGCCTCACGCCGAGAGCAGCGTGCTCCGAGTTGTGCGATCGAGCGCACCCAGGCGAGATGATGATGAACGCGGCGTCAAGTGGAAGTCCCCTGCATGCGCTTGCGGAGTCTTCTGCGAGAGCCCATGCCGACGAGCGCCAAACAAGGTCTGATGCCTTCGGAGTCGTGGCCTCAACTCATCGATTCGCGAGAAAAGCATCGAATGCAGCAGCAACGGCGCGAACAACAAAGCGGTGCTCCGGCCGCACGCGGATGAAGCCGTTTTCGACGTCCACGATCCCCTCCTCAGCCAGCGTCACCAAACGCTCAACTGAATCGAGAAAACGAGCTGGTTCGATTTCGTGGGCGGCACAGATGGTCGGCACGTCGGCCTCCAAATCGCACATCAGTCGCTCGATGATTGCTGCGCGCACCCGGTCATCGTCGGTCAGCCGGTGGCCCTTTGATGTCGCCAGACGTCCACTTGCGATGTGCCGGGCGTAAGAATCCCGTGTTACTTCGTTCTGAACGTACCCCTCGCCGACTCGGCCAACAGCCGACGCGCCGAAGCCGATCACGGTTTTGCAAGTATCGGCCGAGTATCCCAGCGAATTACGCCGCAGGCGCCCGGTCTTCTGCGCTAGCGCGAGTTCGTCGTCCGGCAGAGCGAAATGATCGAGCCCGATCTCCCGGTAGCCGGCGCCAACCAGTGTCTCGGCGACAGCTGCAGCCTGTTCGGCGCGAACATCGCCGTCCGGTAGACCTGCCTGCTCGATTAGGCGCTGATTCTTTATCACGGAAGGAATATGCGCGTAGCCGAACACCGCAAACCGGTTGGGGCGCATGGCGACCGCAGCCATCGCGGTCTGGATGCAGGACTGCACAGTCTGTTTCGGGAGACCGAAGATGAGATCGAAGTTGATATGGCCAACGCCATGCCGGCGGAGATTTTCGACGGCAGCGGCCGTCTGCACCTTACTCTGGATCCGATTGATCGCCTTTTGCACATCGGGATCAAAGCTCTGCACGCCGATGCTCGCGCGGTTGACACCGGTAGCTGCCAAGGCTTCGGCCATTTCCGGTGTGAACGTTCGGGGATCGACTCCACGGCGATCGCAGCAGTTTTGCTGAAAGCGAAGTGGCGGCGTAGAAATTCCATCAGCGCTAAGTGCTCGGCTGGCCCGATAAGGTGAGGCGTTCCGCCGCCGAAATGCACATCGCTCACCGGCAGCCCTTGCCGCGCTTGCTCCGACACCAAACTGATCTCCTGACGCAGCACCGCCAAATAATTAAGGATCGGGTCGTTGCGACGGGTGACGGCGGTAGGGAAGCCGCAATACCAGCACATGGATCGGCAAAACGGAATGTGGAAATAGAGCGACACCGATTCGTCGGCCGGGAGGCCCCCCAGCCATTCCTCATAATCGTCAGCACCAACCGCCGCAGAGAAGTCTGGCACAGTCGGATAGATGGTATACCAAGGCGGCCGGGGGTCCCGGTACTTTGTCAGGATTGAGGTGTGCAAGGAGCTGTCGTCCCACGTCGCTGATCCATCATTCTTTCGTTGCGCGCTCGTCCTGTCTCTGACCTAAGTCAGTGCGTCCCGCTTTCTCCGCGTTTTCAAGGCGGAGGCGGCGATGTCGCAGTCTCGCTTGGAGAGGACGGTATCAACCGAGCGCGCGTGCCATGGTCCGCCTGAGGTGATGGTGCGGTGCCGCATTCAACGTTTGAGTACGTGACGCCGATGCAGTGTGCTTGAGGCGTCTGCGGAAGAACTTTGCAATGCGAAATTCATGTCCGACGCCAAACGTCGCAACGCACCTGTCAAGCCTCGTTCAGACGCCATCCAGGTCCAGCCAGCGGCCTTCCCTGCCGGCCGAAAAACCATACCGGCTTTAGCCACCGAGACGCTCTAAAGCTGACGTCCGCTCATTTGATGAAAGGAAGGCGCCGCTAGGGGGTGCACAAGGCTCCCCAGCTTGACGTCGCTTCGAGCGATGAGCGGCGGTGTGGCTTGTCGTCAAGCGCCGGGCAGCGTGCCCCCTACCGATATCCCGAAAAGATCGACCAAGATCGCCATCCCGACGCCACACGCGGTCTGGATGAGGCCGACCATGAAAATGCGATTGGCGCGTTCGTAGATGGGGCGGCGCAAGGAACTCATGTCGAGCAGCATGGACAGCGCTCTCATCTGCAGTGCGATGCCGAGCAGGATCGGCACTACGGCGAACAGATCGTAGAGTTGCCATGGCAAGGGGTTCGCCGCCCAATGAGTGAGGAAGCCGAGCGAAAAGGCAAGCAGGATACCCACGGCAGTGATTGTGCCGTTGCGGAAAATGGTCTCGATCAGTTCTTCCTTCGGATCGTGCTCGTCCAAGCGGCTTCCTTTCGTTGCTCTTTCCGTCGAGACTAAGTTCTCGAGAATGCTGTTCATCGCCAATTACTCGAGGCGAGCCCTAGGCAACCGTTTCAGGGTGCGATCCCTTCTCGCTATCGGCCGCGCAATGTACCTGCACGGCGAACTTACAGCGGCGAAAAGGTGCTTCGGCCACCATGCGACACATCGGACGTGGACGCCCTCTGTTCCTGGCGCAGCCCTTGCGGACCGCACGCGCGCAGTAATCCTTCTCGGTAGCGCATGAAGCGGCCTCCGTTGCGGTCAGACGGGAAGCCGTCGCTGTTAAACGAGACTGTCACATATCGAACATGGCGAACCGTGTCGCACATTGCTTTTCGCAGTGACCCTCAAAAAAAGTGATTCCAGCGAGACGAAGGCGCGTCGGCCCAATTTTGGTGTCGGCCGCATCTACGCTTCAGGTTGGCATGTCGCTTGCTGCTCTATTCCGAGGCTGCAGCGGTCTGACCGGAGTGTTTCACATATAAACGATAATGAATCTCCTAGAAGAAAACACTATTCTAAGTACATGTGGCTTTTACGCTGGATAACCTCCCATGTCAAGCGCTTTTACGTCCACAAATTGGAGACAACACGCACAAAATTTAGAGTAAAGCTTGCTCTTACGCCTCTATCCTTTTTATTCCTTCATGGAGATCTAGACATGTACATCAAGATTCGTCTTCTCGGCTTAACTGCTCTGATCGCCGCCTCCGTCGTTCGAGCAGCTGGCGCCGAGCGGGAACCGGCCGAGTACATCAAGATCTGCGACGTCCTCGGCTCGGGGTATTTCTATATTCCCAACACCGAGACCTGCCTGCGCATCGGCGGCTATGTCCGTTATGATATCGGCCTGGGTGATGTCCGATCGTATGACAGCGCAAGAACCTCGGATGTGAGAACTGGCGAGGACCAAGGCACTTGGCGAAACAACACACGCTTCACGTTCAAAACTTGGAGCGGCCAGCAGACCGAGCTCGGCGCGTTGACGACCTATACCGAAACCCACGTGAATTTTGGCAATAGCGCTAACTCGCGTGACAGTCCTCAGAACTATGGTTTCAACAGCGGCCTCGCACTGGCTTCTGCCTGGGTCGAGCTGGGGGGCCTGCGAGTTGGCAAGGACGGGTCGGCCTTCGATACGTTTGTAAGCTACGCTGGCAACGTTCTCGATAGTATGCTCGTTCGGTCGGCCGGCTTCGACACCAACGTGGCTCAGTACTACTTCGACGCCGGCAACGGCATTTCGACCGTGATTTCGCTCGAACAAGGATCGGGCTCAGCCGGTACTATCGACAGCTATATTCCGCACGTTGTCGCCGGCTTGAAATACACGCAAGGCTGGGGCTCGATCACCGGCGTCGCGGCTTATGACAGCAACTACGAAGCTTTGGCCGGCAAGATCCGTGTCGACGTCGCTGTCACAAACCAGCTGTCGCTGTTTGGACTGTTCGGCTACGGTTCCAATGGCAGTCTCAACGAGGACTCAAACGGCGCAATCGCCAATCATGTGCGCGGCTCGTACAAAATCTGGAACGGCCAGTGGGCTTTCTGGGCGGGCGCCACCTACGAGTTTGACGAGAAAACTTCGTTCAACTTTCAGGTCTCGAGTGATCAGCTCAAGAATTCTGGTTTGGCTGCAAACGTCGTCTATATGGTCGTTCCTGGCTTCACGGTCACAGCCGAGGTCGATTACGACCACTACGGCAACTTTGGCGTCGGCCCTGCCGACCCTACCACCGTCAAGGGCACGAGCAAGCCGAACAGCGTCGGCGGCATTCTCCGCTTCCAACGCTCATTTTGAAATCTCTCCAGCCGCGAGCATCTCTGGCAAAGGCACTTGCCTCGACAACGCACGCATAGAGAGCTTCTTTCGCCATCCTTGAAGTCTGCATCGACCGTCCACGGCCCATCGTACCAACTTGAGACTGAAAGGGGTGAGCCCTGTGTAATACAGCCTAGCCCTTGACCTGCCCAATGAACCGGCCAGGGGTGGTCAGTTCAAATTCGGGGCCGTTTAGAGGGCAGTGTGAGGCCGTGTCAGGTAAGTGCCACTGCTATGTCGGGACCGCGACACGCCTGTCGCTGTGATGGCTGGAATTGCCCTTCGCGGCGCCATTCATTCTCTCAACATTTACGTGATAATGCACGCTTAGTCCGATCCGCGTGGCAGCACCCATCCTAGGTCGCTATCGGGTGGCCTTAAACCTGAACAGCTCCATCGTCGCGGCTGCTGCCGAAGCAGGAGCAATCACAGGGACCCGCACTGGTGCTTGTCAGCCGTCTGACCCGCTACTTCGTCTTAGGAAGAGCATTGTCTTTGCCAAAAGCCGGCCAGTATTTCGAGATTGCCAGTGTGGCGCCGGCTGAAGAGAAATGACCATAGTCGAAATACATAAACTCTCCTCTGTCGGAATAGGGGCAGCGTCCTGCGCTGCACAGGAATTTCAGCGGATCGATGAATGTGGCGCCTTTGGTAAATGAGCGCACACGTTCGTTGATGCCGGGGTCCATCGCCATCGGCCAGGACGTATCGTCCAGATTTTGGCGCTTGGCGAAGAACGCAATTTTCCGGACGTCAGTTGGGAACTGCGGAGACTGGCCGATGACAAACACGCGCACGCCCAGGGCACGAAGCGTATCGATTGTTTGCTGAAGACCGTCGAAGCCTCTGACCTCATAGTCACTCCATTTACCGCTGAGGATAACCGTCTTGATGTCCGCTTCCAAGATGATGTCCAAGGCCATGCGATTGAACCGGACACAATCAAGACGAGCGTAAGAGTAGTAAGAGAGTATCGGCGGGCAGCCGGCGTACGTATATTCCACGATGTTCGCCTGCAACCGATTTATGTTAGCACCCAGGCCGGAAACATAGTGCGCGGCGAAGGAGTCGCCCCACAAAAAAACCGTTGTTGGAAAACCGCGAGTGCGCGTGCAATCCTCCATATTCCAGCTTTCGATCCGGCTGGTGCCCTCGTTGAAACAGATGCCATTCCTCCAGTCCCCGACGGAAATGCGCCGCTGGACATAGTCCGGAAACCGTTGCGGAAAGCCGTTGCCGAGCGCCCCCGCCGCTCCGCCGGCACAAAGAACAACGATCGCGAGCGCTGAAAAGGCAAAGATAGGCCCCGGGGCGGTGAAGGCCCTCTTCTGTCGAAACGGCTGCTCTACAAACTTCCAGGAGAATGCAGCCAATGCGAGGCTTGCTACCAACATCGCACCGGTCATCAAAGGATCGAGTTTTTGGAACGAAAGATAATGCGCGAACGCATTGAGCGGCCAGTGAACAAGATACAAAGAATACGAGATGAGCCCAATCCAGACCAGCGGCCGGACTTCGAGCATGCGGCTGGCGACCGTCGAGGGGGAATTTTGGCCAACATAGATCAGAAGGGCCGTTCCGATGCATGGATACAAGGCGTTGTAGCCTGGGAACGGGTCGCTCTCCGAAAGCGCGAAGAACCCGATGGCGAGAAGGCCAAATCCGGCCAACCCCACCGACTCCATCAGGAATCTGTTGCCCAACGGCGGGGGGCGTTTGAGCATGAGCAGGGCGCCCAACATGAGTTCCCAGATTCG
>NZ_RZSN01000080.1:0-25642 GCF_003997315.1 Mesorhizobium sp. M1A.F.Ca.IN.020.04.1.1 | reverse complement strand
GAACGCCTCCTCCGAGGGCGAAATCCAGGTCTTCTACGACTACGTTCACTCCTTCCAGGAGCACCTGTTTCGCCGGCCGATCCATCGCCTGCTCGGGTTGGTGATGATCTCGCTGTGGGGCGAGACCGATCCTGGCATCGACTTCGAGTTCGAAAAGCTCGAAGAGACCAACGAGAAGGAAGCGGCCGAGGTTGAAAAGACCAAGGCCGAGCGCGACGTCATCCTGATCGACGCCGGCGTGATTTCGCCTGAGGAATCGCGCCAGCGCGTTGCCGGCGATCCGGACTCGGACTTCTCCTCGATCGATGTCGAGGACCTGCCCGACCTCCTCGAAGAGGAAGAGGACGGCCTGGTGGTCAAGGGCGGGTCCGAGGAACGAGACGAGGCGGCGTGAACGAGGCCCCGCGAAATCCGGCTTCGGCTGGTCGAGTTGGTGGGCATGAGCACGCCGGGCGAGATCGACCCTGACAAGTTCTTCCGAACCGTTCTCGTGTTGGAACGGTTTGTTTGGGACCCGGGTGTTGCCAAGCCCGAGGAGCCGGCAGATAGTGCTGACTCCCGTGGACGGGCGCGGCTGACAATGCCAATGCAATCAAAAGCGGAGGAAATCTGGTTTCGGATTTTCTTCAATTTCGTACGAATTTTCGGGATCGTGTTTCGCGCTATTGCGGTCTTGATCGGCCTCTGCGCGTTAGCCGATCTATTGCGATTGACACACTTTGGTTACCCTGATTTCTCGCTGATCTTCCTATGCGGGTTCTACGCAGTCGGTCATTACATTTCTAAATTTGGCCGCCTTATGCTTCAGTCCCAGCGTGAACCCGGAATTTAAGCAGGCAGGCAGAGTTGCCATTCTGGACGAGGCAGCAGATAGTCCTGCACCCGACACAGACACGACCGCCACCTTCTTGATCACGCTCCACCTCTGGGAACTTCTCAAAACACAGACGCCCGACGATCGCGAGATCGCCGAGACGCTGAGGGATCGTGATGTCCAGCCTGCAAAGTCGTCGGACGGCCAAGCGCAACGAAAAGGTGCTTCGCCCCGTCCGACCGAACGTCGGGATCGAAACGGCCTATAGGGGCCGCCTGACGCGCTTGATCGACGCCATGAGCGACAGCGTGATCTACTGGCTGAAAGCCCCCTACCGGGCCAATGCGCCCCGCATAGCGCAGGACGAGACGCCGGCGGATGCGCTGCGCCGATCGATCCGCAAGCTTGCCGCGCAGTGGACCAAGCGCTTCGACGTCGCCGCGGTGAAGCTCGGCGACTATTTCGCGCTCTCGGTCGAGAAACGGTCGAGCGCCGCCTTGCGCAAGATCCTGCGCGACGGCGGCATCTCGGTCGAATTCAAGATGACGGCGGCGATGCGCGACGTCGTGGACGCGACTATCCACGCCAATGTGGCGCTGATCAAGTCGATCCCGTCGCAGTATTTCGACCAGGTCGAAGGCGCGGTGATGCGGTCGGTGCAGACCGGCCGCGACCTTGCCGGCCTGGTGCAGGATCTCGAGCGCTATTCCGGCATCACCCGGCGCCGGGCCGCCTTCATCGCGCTTGACCAGAACAACAAGGCGACAGCGGCCTTCAACACGGCGCGCCAGCTCGAACTCGGTATCGATGAGGCTGAGTGGCACCATAGCGGCGGCGGCAAGGAACCTCGCCCCACGCATGTCCAGGCCGGCCGCGAAAAGGTCCGTTACAAGATTTCGACGGGCTGGTACGACCCGGCCGTCAAGCGTTTCATCCGGCCGGGCGAGGAACCCGGTTGCCGATGCGTCGGGAAGCCGATCATCAAGGGCTTCTGCTAAGGAAAAGCGCGTGATCGTATGGGATCACGCGCTTGTGCGCCCGGTTTGCCGGTTCAGCGTCTGAACATTCGGGCAACAGCGATCAAAATACATGCGCCAATGAAGCCGGCGACGAGATAGCCAAGCCATCCGGTCAATGACACGCCCAGCAATCCGAGAAGGAGGTTAGCGACGATGGCGCCGACAACCCCCAAAAGGATGTTCATGAGCACGCCCATATTGCTCTTCATGAACATCTCGGCGAGCCAGCCGGCGATCCCGCCGATGACGATAGCCGCTATCCAACCGACACCTGCATTGTCCATGTTTCCCCTTTCCTAGAACCGAAATTGGTTCAGCGGAAAAACGTGCGGTAAACGAATAAAGTTCCTCGAGTGCGTCTGTGAACAGTCGACGCGCTCTCGATGACCGCTCAGGCGGCAGCGTGCAGCGTCGGGATGGCCTCGATCTCGGCGCTGAGCGCCTTCTCGGCCTGCTCCAGATCATAGTTGCGCTGGAGGTTGAGCCAGAGCACCGGGCCGTTGCCGACCAGCTTTCCAATGCGGAGAGCCATCGCGACCGTGATGGGCTGCTTTTCGTCCAGGATGTCGTAGAGCGTGCGGCGCGAAATGCCGAGCAGCTTGGCGATCTCGGTCTTCGATACATTGAGCGACGGAATGACGTCTTCGCGCAGAAGCTCGCCGGGATGCATCGCGGGCAGGCCGCGCTTGATGGGTGTCGTGTTCATCAGTGGTAATCCTCTAATTCGACTTCGGTTGCGTCTTCGCCGTCCCATGCAAACGTGATGCGGTAATTGCCTGTGACCCGGACCGAAAAGCGACCCTTGTCGCGACCCGAGAGGCCGTGGAAGTGATAGCCAGGAAGGTCCATGTCCTGGGGCCGCGCCGCCGCTTCCAAGGCCCGCAGGATGCGAGCGACACGCTTGTCGTCCTGAACGCTGAGACCGCGTGCTTTGCCGGTTTCGAAGAAGCGTTGCAGGGCTTTGTTTCGGAACGTCTTGATCATGCTTAGAGTGTAAGGCGCTACCTTACATAAGTCAACCAAAGTGTGAGGTCAAGCCTTACATTTAAGGAGCGATTTTCGATGCCTGCGAAGTCTGAGGCCCAGCGCCGCGCCATGTACGCAGCGGCCGAGGGTCGAGGCGTGCTCGGCATCCCGAAGGCGGTCGGCGAAGAGTTCGTCGGCAAGGACAGCGCGGGGCAGGCGGCCTCGCTGATGCTGGTCGCGCCCGATGGCGATGTCCTGGTGCTCCGGCGCTCGTCGACCGATACCAGCTGGCCCGGCCATTGGTGCTGGCCCGGTGGCAAGTCGGATGAAGGCGAAGACGCCGAGACGACGGCGGCGCGCGAGACCACCGAGGAGATCGGCACGCTGCCGTCTGGCGCGCGCCAGCTCATCGATACGCGCGGCACCCCGAATGGCTGGGTGCATCACACCTTTGCTCAGGCCGTCGAGACGAAATTCGCGCCGGTGCTGACCGACGAACATTCCGGCTATGCCTGGGCTCCCCTGCGCTCGCTGCCCGAGCCGCTGCATCCGGGCCTGCGCGACATGCTGGGCGAGCGGCTTGGCATAGCGGCCGACATGTCGCCTGAGGCATGGGACTCGCTGCGCTCCAACTTCGTGAAGTGGACGAGGGGCGAAGACATCGTGATCGAGGGCGCTTGCCCGATTTGCGGCGGCACCGGCGAACTCGCTGGACCTGGGATCGTGTGCGACGAATGCCGCGGCACGGACGCGGTGGCACAGGCCAACGACGCGCTCGCCATGGATCGCAATAGCGTGCGCTCGTTCGACCAGGACGGCCATCTGCGCGTCGAGATGACGCCGATCTCAAAGGCCAACATCTGCCCCTACTATGGCCGCGAAATCCCGGACTTCGAGGCGCTGGCGCTCGATCCCGAGCGCATCTATCGCCTGTACCGCGATGCGGACGAGCTCGCGAAAGCCGCCCCGACCTTCGTCGGCAAGCCGCTCTTGCTCAAGCACATCCCGGTCAGCGCCAAGGATCACCCGCGCGAAGCCGTGGTCGGCGCGCTCGGCGATGCCGTCGAGTTCCATGCGCCCTATCTCATGGCGCCGCTCAGCATCTGGGATGGCGCTGCAATCGCGCTGATCGAATCCGATCGGCAGAAAGAACTTTCGAGCAGCTATCGCTACCGGGCCGACATGACGCCCGGGACGCTGGCTGGAGAATGCTACGACGGCGTGATGCGGGACATTTCCGGCAATCACGTCGCGTTGGTTGAGGAAGGCCGCGCCGGGCCTGATGTTGTTGTCGGCGACAGCAAAATGGAGATCATCACGATGAAGAAAACAGCACTGCTGTCGCGCATGGCGTCCGTCGCCCACGGCGCGATCCTTGCCCACGTCATGCCCAAGCTGGCAGCCGATCAGAAGATCGATCTTGGCCCAGCGCTGGCTGACATCACCGCCGAGAACTTCAAGGCCAAGCGGCCTGCGCTCATCGAGGCGATCGCAAAGGCCACGAAGGGCAAGCTCGCCGCTGACGCCAAGCTCGACGGTCTCGAGGCGGTCCTCGTCGCGCTCGACGAAGTCGAGGTCCAGGAAGCCATAGACGAAGACGACGAGGAGGAGGACGACAAGAAAAAGAAAGCCGAGGACTCCGAAGAGGAGGAGGACGAGGACGAGAAGGAGAAAAAAGCCGAAGATAGCGACGACGAGGACGACAAAGTCGACAGGAAGGCTATGGACGCGGCGATCGCCGCAGCTGTAGCGCAGGCCAAGACCGAGGTCCGCGCCGAGATGCTCAAGTCGGCCGCCGAAGTGCGCGCCGCCGAGGAGGCCGTTCGTCCCTACATCGGCAAGCTCGCCATGGCCCATGATAGCGCGGATGCCGTCTATCGCACCGCGCTCACCTCACTCGGCGTCAACATCGATGGTGTCCATCCCTCGGCACTGCCGGCCATTCTCAAGGCCCAGCCGCTACCTGGCGTCGGCGCACCGAAGAAGCCGGTCGTCGCCCTGGACGCTGCCGGGGTGAACTCGTTCTACGAGCTTTTCCCAGCCGCCAAGACCCACATCGTCAAGTCGCTCTAAGGCGAGCGGCTTCCCCTTCCAAGCCCGTCGAGCCGGCCAGCGAGCCGGCTCTTTTCATTTAGGAGATCGCCCATGTCTGGGTTTCAGACGCAGGTAGCCTACAATCCCGCCCCCGCTGTCGGGGGCGACTTCGCTTCCACCAATCCCCGCTCTACGGTCCTTGCCGCCGCTGGCGCGCTGGTCTGCGGCGCTCTAGGTGCTGTCATCGGCCGCTTCGCCTGGCTGAGTTATGTCCAAGCCGACAGCGACAATGCGCCGGCCGTGGTCAACACCTTCGGCACCGGCCCGGTCGCAGGCTTCGTCCATCGTGAGCAGCAGGGCCTAATCGAACAGTATTTGCAGGAATCCACCATGCTGGTCCCGGCCGGCTTCCCCATCACCCTTTTCGATGGCGGCGATTTCTGGGTGAAGAACGCTGGCGCGACGCCTGCCCTGGTCGGCCAGAAGGTCTACGCCAACTATGCCGATGGCACGGCGACCGCTGCTCCGTCCGGCTCGCCGAATGGCGCGACCACTTCGGCCGGCTCCATCGCAGCCGCGACCAGCGGCTTACTGGGCTCCATCGTCGGCAATGTGCTGACGGTCACGACGGTCAACTCGGGCACGATCTATCCAGGCACCACCATCTCGGGTACCGACGTCGTCAACGGCACCAAGATCGTGCAGCAGCTCACTGGTACCCCGGGCGGTGTGGGCACGTATGCGGTCAACATCCCCGACCAGGACGTCGACCCCGGGACAGAGATTTCCGGCACCTATGGCGTGTTCACGGCGGGCGGCGCTATCGCTGGCGTCTTCGGCGTCGGTGACACGCTGACCGGCGCCGGCATCACCGCAGTCACCACGATCACCCAGCAGCTCACCGGACCGGCCGGCGGCGCTGGCAGCTACGCGGTCGACGTCAACACCGTCGTCAACGCGGCGGCGCTCACCGCGGCCACCAACGTCGAGACCAAGTGGACCGTGCGTTCCTTCGCGCAGCCCGGCGAGCTGATGAAGATCAGCTCTTGGCCTCAGGGCTAAACCCGCCCGTCAATCTCAAAACCATGCGCCGCAAGCCGGCGATCTGTGAGGATAATCACCATGAAATTTCACGACTTCGATCAGGCCGCTGCGGCGTGGGCTCAGCATCGCTCGATGTTCGAGCAGGCCGGTATCTACCTTCCCGATGCACGCGCCTACATCGTCGAGGCGTTCCGCACCAATCATCTCGCGATGGATGCACAGCCTCAGCTAGCGACAGCACCGAACGCCGGCATCCCGGCGTTCCTCACCACGCTTGTGGATCCTGAGGTCTACCGCATCCTTTTCGCCCCAACCAAAGCTGCCGAAATCTTCGGCGAAATTCGAAAGGGCACTTGGATCGACCAGACGGCGATGTTCCCCGTCGTTGAGCAGACCGGCGAAGTGTCGAGCTATGGCGACTACAACGACAACGGCAGAGCCGGCGCCAACATGAATTGGCCGCAGCGCCAGTCCTATCTGTTCCAGACGATTTCCGAGTATGGCGAGCTGGAAATCGAGCGCGCCGGCCTTGGCCGCGTCAATTGGGTTGGCGAGGTGGATGGCGCCGGCGTCACGGTGCTCGCACGATTCCTCAACACGACCTACTTCAAGGGCGTGCAGGGCTTGCAGAACTATGGCCTTCTCAACGATCCGAACCTGGCGGCTCCGATCACCCCGGCGCCGAAGGCTTACGGCGGCGTGAAATGGATCAACAACGGCCAGATCGTCGCCACCGCGAATGAGATCTATTCCGACCTCCAATCACTGTGGCTGCAGCTCGTTACCCAGACAGCCGGCCTGGTCGACCAGAACACCAAGATGACGCTGGCCATGTCGCCGGAATCGCAGCTTGCCATGACCGCGACCAACTCGTTCAACGTCAATGTTGAGGACCTGCTCAAGAAAAACTTCCCGAACCTTCGCGTCGTCTCGGCGGTGCAATATAGGGCGGAGACAGCGATCAACCCGACGGGCATCTCAGCCGGCAACGTGGTTCAGTTCATTGCCGACGGCATCGATGGTCAGCAGACCGGCTATTGTGCGTTTAACGAAAAGCTCCGCGCTCATCCAATCGTGCGCGCGCTCTCCTCGTGGAAAAAGAAAATGTCCAGCGGCACCTGGGGCGCGATCATCCGGCAGCCGATGGGCATTTCCCAGATGGTGGGCGTTTAGATGGCGTAGAGATAGTATTGCGCGCCCCAATACGAGCCGCATTCATCCACTGGTTTGGGGCTGGGACGAAGTAGGCTTGCGCCTAAGGCATTCCAGACAGGCGACCGCTGCACGGCTTCAAGGATTGCAGGAACACTACAGCGTCATACGGCAACAACATACGCGCTTGTGCCGCAAGTCTGCTCACCAGTTCTTGTTGGCGGGCAATGATTTGCTCGCCTTCACGGTCTCTGCCATCTCGACTGGTGTTCCCGTCGGCATAGCACCTATCGGCGCTTGATCTCCGCACCGTGGGCGATCAAACCTGCCTCGTCCGCGGTTCCAGCCTGAAAGCGCCGAGCAGAATTGAAGCTAACCATTCCCTCTCAGCAGCATGCGCGTTAACCGCGAGAACCTTTTTCAAGACGCGTTCAATCATGGCCATATCGTCTGGTCCGATGTTTCCTTGGGATCAAAGCCGCTGCCGGCTCCGCAGCTTGTCCTGCCTGCTTGCCGGCTGCCGCGGGGGTTTTGCCTGCGCCATGCTGTGCTGGCTTGAGGCTCGGCTGCTGCAGCGGAGCAAGGCCGTTTACGGACAGCGAGTGGCCAATGTCTCATCCAAAATGAATGAGGCTTGAAGCATCATGATATTTGTATTATCCATTGATACCGCAGACTCAGACAAAGGTTCTGGCCGATGATCACTGCTGCGCAGATGCGCGCCGCGAGGGCGTTGGCCGGTATCGACCAGCGAACTCTTGCCGAGCGCGCCGGAGTTTCGCTTCCGACGATACAGCGCATGGAGGCGAGCGAGGGTGTCGTGCGAGGCGTTGTCGACACGTTGATGAAGGTCATCCAGGCCCTTGACGAGGTTGGCGTGGAACTGATCGGCGAGAACCAGACCAGCGAGCGCGGCGGCAGGGGCGTACGCCTCAAGGCCACCGTGGCGCAGAACCCGCAAGGCTGAGCCGCAACCGCATCCGCCCCGGAAACCCTTGCCGGTTTCGGGCAGCGCAATGCGGGGTCGCAACAGTTATCGCGACGGCGACCGCCGACATGCAGCCGACGATCCCGCCGCCCTTTGGAGCGGAATATGGTCATGGATCAGGCTCGGCCTGCAATTCACCATCAAGCACGGCCGACATTCGCCGAGCTGTTCACACCAAAGCTGGTGACGGTGCTGCGCGAGGGCTACCACCTCAAGCAGCTGAGGGCGGATGTGATCGCCGGCCTGACAGTCGCCATCGTGGCGCTGCCGCTGTCGATGGCGATCGCGATCGCCTCGCATGTGGAGCCCGAGCGCGGACTGTTTACGGCGATCATCGGCGGTTTCATCGTCGGCGCGCTTGGCGGCAGCAGGTTCCAGATCGGCGGGCCGGCCGGCGCCTTCATCGTGGTCGTGGCCTCCGCTGTCGATCAGCACGGCGTTGACGGACTGATCCTGGCAATGCTCATGGCCGGCGCCTTCCTGCTCGCGGCCGGTTATCTGAGGCTCGGCGCCTATGTGAAATTCATTCCCTATCCGGTGACCGTTGGTTTCACCGCGGGCATTGCCGTGATCATCCTGTCCAGCCAGTTGCATGACCTGTTCGGCCTGACTCTGCCGGGGAAGGAGCCCGGCGACCTGTTGCCCAGGCTTATCGCACTTGGCAGGGCGGCCGGAACGGTAAATCCAGCGGCCATTGCCGTCGCCACGCTGACGATAGGGATCATCGTGGGCATGAAGCGCTGGCGGCCTTCATGGCCGGGCCTCCTGGTCGCGGTGGCGGCGGCCTCTCTCGCCACGACGCTTCTCGGCCTTCCCGTCGAAACGATCGGCACCCAGTTCGGCGGCATTCCGCGGATCTTGCCCGACCCGACTCTGCCGGCCTTCGACGCGCATAAGCTCGTCTCTGCAGTACCCGACGCAATTTCCTTTGCCCTGCTCGGAGCAATCGAATCGCTGCTGTCGGCCGTGGTCGCGGACGGCATGACCGGCCGACGGCACCGCTCCAACTGCGAACTGGTGGCGCAGGGCATCGCCAATATCGGCTCGGCGCTGTTCGGCGGGATCTGCGTGACCGGACTGATCGCGCGCACGGCGACCAACATCCGCGCCGGCGCGCATGGACCGTTGTCGGGGATATTCCATTCCGCCTTCCTGCTGCTATTCATGGTGGTGGCTGCCCCGCTTGCCAGCTACATCCCGCTGGCGGCGCTCGCCGGGGTGCTGGCCACCGTGGCCTGGAACATGGTGGAGAAGCCCGCCTTCTTGGCGCTGATCCGATCGTCCTGGGGCGATGCCCTGGTGCTGCTGGCAACCTTCGGACTTGTCACCTTCCGCGACCTTACCACCGGCATCGTGATCGGTTTTGCGCTGGGCGCCTTGCTGTTCATCGGTAGGATGGCTCGTTCGGTCGAGGTAGAAGCGCATGTCCCGCCGGTGACGGACGACCGCGCCGATGATGAGAACGGCGGCCGCTTCGCCTACGATCTTGGCTCAGCCACGGATCCCGACACCGTCATCTATCGCATATCCGGTGCTTTCTTCTTCGGCGCGGCGGCAACGGTCGCCACGGTGCTCGACCGCATCGCGGACCAGAGCAAGAACTTCATACTCGACTGCTCGGCGGTGCCTTTTCTGGATTCGACCGCGGCAAACGTGATTGAAAGCACCGTGCACAAGGCAGGGCGGGCCGGAGGACGCTTCATCATCGCGGGCGCCTCGTCGCAGGTGAGACGCACACTGATAAGCCATGGCGTCAAGCGGCCGCTGGTGACCTATGCCGCCTCGATCCGTGACGCGCGGGCGCAGCTGGACGAAAAAGCGGAGACGCGGCTCGGCTAGCTTCGGATTGGCGCGCGCGGCGATCAGGCAGCAGGGGACGGAAGGCTTTGGCGTATGAGAGCGGGGCTCTGACTAAACGGGACTGAGGTGGGTAGCGAGCGGTCGAGCCGTCCCGACTCTTCTATGCCCGAGGCGCAAACAGCGCCCGATTATCACCCAGACGGAACTCCCGGCAATCGGCGATTGGATTCGGCGAGGGGCACCATCATCTTCGCGGATGCTCTGAGCAAAACGGCCGCCCACGGCTGTGAGCTGCGTTCGATTCCCAGCATCCGCTCCACTGACGCCATCGGCGACGGCCACCGTTTTTCCACCAACCGGAGTAAATCAATGTCCACGACTGTCACTGTTGCCTGTAAGCTTCCGCATGGCCTCGTTCTGCGCCTTCACGAGATGGTCGAGCAGAACGAACCGACCGCCGGCGGCAGCTTTCGGAAGGTGAAACGCGCCCAGGTCATCGGCGAGCCCGTTGTCCTGAAAGGCTACCTGCGCCGCTTCGACCGCCGCAAGGAGCCCGCCCCGATGGCCCAGGACAGCGACTACGCCCTGACCTATGGCGTCGATGCTGATTTCTTCAAGAAGTGGCTCGAGCAGAACAAGGACCTCGACGCGGTCAGGAACAACCTCGTCTGGGCCCATACCGAGACTGACATGGTCGAGGGCTTCATCAAGGAGCATGAGGCGCAGAAGTCGGGACTCGAGCCGATCGATCCCCACAACCTGCCGCGTGGCATCCAGGCCTACAAGGCGGATGCCGCGGCCTGACACGCAACCCCCAGGGAGGTTCGCCATGGGCGTTATCGTCGAGTTCAGCTTCGCGAACTTCATCGCGATCTACCCTCAGTTCGCAACGCTCAGCCAGCCGCAGGTTTTGCAGGGCGCGCTCCCGGTTGCGACGCTCTACTGCCGCAATGACGGCGGCGGCCCCGTCACCAAGACCGAGACGCAGACCACGCTGCTCAACCTGATGGTCGCGCACATTTGCCAGCTCATGTACGGCGCGAACGGTCAAGCGCCGGGCGGGATCGTAGGACGCGTCTCGAATGCTGCCGAGGGCAGCGTGTCGGTGCAGGCCGACTTCCCCGTGACGCCCAACAACGCCTGGTTCATGCAAACCCAATTCGGCGCGGCTTACTGGCAGGCCACCGCCGCCTACCGGACCATGCGCTACATCCCCGGCCCGCGCCGCGTCTTCAACCCGTGGCTCAACCAGTAAAGGACATCACCCATGGACCTCCTCCAGCAATTGATGCGCGAGTTTCGTGCCTTCCGTCAGCACGCCGAAGATCGCATCCAGACGCTTGAGCGCAGCCTGCGCCTCGCTTCGCCGGCTCCTCTTGTGGATGCGCAGGAGACGCCCGCCACCTCCACGGCGGCCGCAGATGGCGCGGCAGGCGCAACCGGCGCCGCCGGCGCGACGGGCGCGACCACTGGTGCCACCGGCGCGGCCGTCGACAGCGGAGCGACCGGCGCTGCGGCCGACGTCAGCGCAACTGGTGCCACGAGAGCAACCGGCCCGGCCGATCCTGCTGTTGATGCAAAGGCGAAGGCAAAGGCGAAAGCCGCCGATCAGCCCGCCGATCAGAGCGCACCCAGCGCGTAAAGCGATGGTGAAGCTCTCCGGCGGCGACAAGCTCGCCGCGAAGCTGGCCGAGATCGCCAAGAGCCTCCAGAACGCCGTGTCGGTCGACGTCGGATTCCCGGAGGGTGCGACCTATCCCGACGGTACCTCCGTCCCGCTGGTAGCGGCGCTGAATGAATTTGGGACCCGCGACACGGCGCCCCGCCCGTTCTTCCGGGGCATGATCGACGACAAGAGCCCCGAATGGCCCGACGCCGTGGGCAATCTCCTGGTCGCGAACGGCTACGACGCCGAAAAGACGCTGGGCCAGACGGGCGAGGCCATCAAGGGCCAGTTGCAGGCGGCGATCACCGCCTATGACGGCCCGCCGCTGCAGCCCGCCACCATCGCCCGCAAGGGCAACGACAAGCAGCTCGTCGACACCGGCCACATGCTGGCGTCGGTCGACTATGCCGTCAAGAAACCCTGAACCCGGAGACCACTAAGATGAGGGCCGTCCTTTTTTCGAGCAACGTCGGCGACATTCCAGCCGACCTGGCATTCAAGAACAATTTCTCGGCCGTGACCGATCCGGCCGCCACCGACGACGCGAGCGAGGGTTATCAGGTCGGCTCGGCCTGGGTGAACACCGCGACCGACACCGCCTTTGTCTGCGTCGATGCGACCGCCGGCGCTGCCATCTGGACCTCCTCCGCACAGGTCGGCAGCACCCAGGGCGCGCCGGCAGCGCACACCGTCTCAGGCACGCTGGCGCCGGCCGATCTGCTCGCCGGCATCATCACCATCCAACAGGGCGTAGGCGCGGCCTCAGTGCAGCAGCTCCCGACCGGTGCCGCGCTCCAGGCAGCACTGCCGGCCGACTTCCAGGCCAACGACTCCTTCGACGTCTCGGTGATCAACACCTCCATCGTCGATGCCGAGGATGCGACCATCACCACCAACGCCGGCATGACGCTGGTCGGTTCGATGGACTTCCCGGCGCACAGCAGCCCCACGATCCCGTCGAGCGGCATCTTGCGCTTCCGCAACACGGGCGCCGGCACCTTCACGGTCTACCGCGTCGGCTGACCGAACATGAACCTGCACGGGATCGTTTCGGCGGCCATCGGCACGGTCAACCCGTTCGTGACCGCTACGCTGAAACGGTCCAGCGGCTACACCACGGCGGTCGACGGCACGCGCACGCCGAGCTTTGTCGACGTGCCTGGCGTCTCTCTGCAGGCGCAGTCGCTTACCTACAACGATCTGCAGCTGCTCGACGGTCTCAGCATTCAGGGCGTGCGCCGCGCCGTCTATTTGAACGGTTCGGCCCTCGGCGTGGTGCGCGAGCTGCAAGTCGGCGGCGATCTTTTCGTCTTCCCCGCCGGCACCTTCCCGGAAGGCAACACATGGCTCGTGGCACTCGTGCTCGAGTCCTGGCCCGACTGGTGCAAGTGTGCCCTGACCCTACAAATGGATGGAGCCTGATATGGCGAACGGAACCTTCACGGTGCCATGCCCTGCCGGCCAGTGGACTAAGGTCGCCGACGGCGCCAACTATTCATCGGCGCTGTTGCAGGTGACCAGCATAGGCGGCGTGTTGGCAGCGATCGCGGACAGCCAGCCGGCGGCGGGTGCCTCAAACGGCGTCCTGCTCTCCCAGAGCTTTGTTCCGTTCCCGCTCGCCGCCGGCGACCAGGTGTGGTGCCAGCCGGTCGGCGCCGGCGAGGCCACGGTGCGCGGGATCGGCACCAGCGTCTGATGAGCGGCCCGGTTCCCAGCCAGTCTGGCATCCAGACGGTCCTGCGCGGCTTTCTGCTGCAATACCTGCCCGCCGGCGTCGAGGTCATCTCGGCCCAAGGCAACCGCGTCTCGGAGCCGGCTGGCGATTTCGTCACCATGACGGTGAGCCGCCGCGGTCGCCTCTCGACCAACGTCGACACCTATCAGGACTGCGCCTTTGAGGCCTCCATCGCCGATGCGGTGATGACGGTCACTCAAGTCTCGTTCGGCGCGCTCCTGGTTGGGGCGAGCGTCTTCGGAACGCCGGTGACAGCAGGCACCGTAATCAGCGAGCAGACCGGCGGTATGCCGAGCGGCGTCGGAACCTATACCATCACGCCGGCGCAGACCGTGCCAGCGCAGATCCTGTCGAGCGGTGCCGAGACCATCGTGCAACCCACCGACGTCGTCATCCAGCTTGACGTGCACAGCGCGTCGGATGGCAGCGCGTCCGACATGGCGCAGACGATCGCCACCCTGATCCGCGATGAGCGGGCGACTCGGTATTTCGCGGACGCCGGCATGGATGGCGCGCCGCTCTATGCTGACGATCCCAAGCAGGTCCCGTTCTTCAACGGCGAGCAGCAATACGAGACCCGCTACGTCGTCGACGTGCACCTGCAGGCCAACCAGGCAATTGGCCTGCCACAGCAATTCGCCGACCAAGCCGTGATCGACGTCGCCAACGTCGAAACGACTTTCCCGGCCTGACCCTCAAACAGAAAGGACCTGGTCCATGACGACCATCCCGGCCTCGCAGCTTGTGAACGTCGTTCCGAACGTTCTCAACGCGGGCGGCAACGCGCTCGTGATGAACGGCCTCGTGCTGACCCAAAACACCCGCGTCCCGATTGGGCAGGTGCTCTCGTTTCCGAACGACGGTGTGTCGGTGTCGAACTTCTTCGGCCCGTCCTCGGAAGAGGCCGAGATCGCGGCGGTCTATTTCAACGGCTTCAACAACTCGACTCAGAAGCCTGCTACGATCCTGTTCGCGCAGTATGCGTCCGCGTCGGTCGCGGCCTATCTGCAAGGCGGCAAGGCCGACCAGCTCTCGCTGGCGCAGCTCCAGGCTTTGAGCGGCACGCTCAGCGTCAACGTCGACGGATATGTGCGCACCGCGAACGCGATCGATCTGTCGAGCGCAAACAGCTTCTCGGCCGCCGCGGCGCTGATCCAGACCGACCTGAACTCCGCTCCTCCGCAATCGGCCACCTTGACGGGCACCATCGCCCCTGCAACGGCAGCCGTGACCGCTTCCATCGCCGGCAATGTCATGTATGTGACCGGCGTGACGTCGGGCGTTCTGGTCGCAGGGGCGGCGCTCTCCGGCGCTGGCGTGTCGGCCGGCACGCAGATCACCGACCAGCTGTCGGGAACGCCCGGCGGCATCGGCGAATATGCCGTGTCGATCGAGCAGGTGGTCGCCAGCACCGCCGTCTCGGCAACCTATGGCACCCTCACGGTCACTGCGCTCGCAAGCGGCACCTTGGCGGTCGGCCAGACGCTTGCCGGTGCAGGGGTGACGGCTGGCACGCGCATCGTGCAGCTTGGCAGCGGCGAGGGCCTTACCGGCACATACTTCGTCGACAAGACCCAGACGGTGGCGAGCGGCGCTATCACGGCGTCGGCCACGCCGCTGGACGTCACCTATGACTCCGTCTCCGGCGGCTTCGTCATCACCTCGGCCGTTGTCGGTGCGGCGTCGTCCGCAGCCTTCGCCACCGGCTCGGTCGCGGCTGGCCTCTTCCTGACGCAGGCGACCGGCGCGACGCTCTCTCAGGGCGCCGATGGAACGACGCCAGCCGCCTTCATGGCTGCGATCACCCAGCTCACCCAGAATTGGGCGACGTTCATGACGATCTTCGACCCCGATGGCGGCTCGGGCAGTGCGCAGAAGCAGGCCTTTGCCGAATGGGTCAACAACACCAACAAGCGCTATGCCTACATCGCCTGGGACACGGACATCACGCCCACCGAAGGCAACGATGCGACGTCGAGCTTCGGCAACATCATCTCGAGCGCCAATCTCGACGGCACCTGCGCCATCTACCATCCCGCCGGCGGCATCACGACGCCCGCGCAGATCGCGGCCTTCATCTGCGGCGCGGCGGCCTCGATCGACTTCCAGCAGACCAACGGCCGCATCACCTTCGCATTCCGGGGGCAGGATGGCCTGGTGGCAGGCGTCACCACCGCGACTGTGGCGAGCAACCTCATCGCCAACGGCTATAACTTCTACGGCGCCTACGCGACGGCCGCGCAGCAGTTCCTGGAGTTCCAGAACGGCACGGTGTCGGGCGAGTTCGAATGGCTGGACAGCTATATCAACCAGATTTGGCTGAACAACCAGCTCCAGCTCTCCCTCATGGAGCTGCTCCAGAACATCAACTCGGTTCCGTATAACGCGGCCGGCTATGAGCTGATCAAGGCGGCCTGCCTCGACCCGATCAACCAGGCGCTGAATTTCGGTGCCATCCGCGCCGGCGTGACACTGTCGGCGCTCCAGATCGCGCAGATCAACTCGGCCGCCGGCGTCAAGGCGAGCGACACCCTCCAGCTGCAAGGCTGGTATCTCCAGGTCAAGGACGCCACCCCGCAGGTGCGCCAGGCCCGCCAGAGCCCGCCGATCAACTTCTGGTACATGGACGGCGAGTCCGTGCAGCAGATCGAGCTGACCTCGACCCTCGTCCAGTAAGCGGCAACCAATCCACCCGTCAGGAGCCAGACCATGTCGACCCTAACCGCCGCAAACGCGGTCATTACCCTTGCCGTGCCGAACCTCTTTCCGACCCCGGTTCAGCTGCAGGGCTTCGCCACTGACAACATCTACGACATGGACAGTGTCGACCAGGTGGAGACCGCCATGGGCGTCGACGGCATCCTGTCGGGCGGCTTCGTCTACAACCCGATCAACCAGACGTTCGTGTTGCAGGCCGATTCCCCATCGATCGCCTTCTTCGAAACCTGGGCTGCGACGCAGGTGCAGGCCAAGGACGTCTACACGGCCAACGGCTCGACCACGCTCCCGTCGCTCGGCCGCTCCTACATCTCGACCAAGGGCTTCCTGGTGAGCCTGCCGCCGATGCCGGCGGCGGCCAAGATCCTGCAGCCGCGCCGTTTCGCGATCCGGTGGCAGAGCGTCCAAAGCGTCCCGAACTGAGGTAATCCATGCGTAAAGAGATCGACGTCACGATCGCCGATGACGGCCGTGACCAGGGGAAGACCTTTCACATCCGCGAGATGCCGGCGACGCGCGCCGAGAAATGGGCGATGCGCGCGCTGCTGGCCGTGGCGCGCTCCGGCGTCGAGCTCCCCGACGACTTCGCCGGCATGGGCATGCAGGGCATCGCCATCGTGGGCATACGAGCGATCACCAAGATCGCGTTCGAGGATGCCGAGCCGCTGCTCGACGAGATGATGGAATGCGTCACCATCAAGCCCGATCCCCGCAACCCGGCCATCCAGCGCCCGCTGATCGAGGGTGACGTCGAGGAGATCGCGACGCTGATCCAGCTCCGGCAGGAGGTCATCAACCTTCACGTCGGTTTTTTTACCAAAGGCGACCAGTCGAAATCGATCTCGACACAGTCGCCGGCGTCCACCTCCTCGAATACGGCAATGTCTCCCGAGCCATCGGTCAGGTTCTCTCAAAGGGCAAAACCTCGCTCCGCGAGCTAGACGAGTGGCTGTCGATCGAGGACGTCCACGACCTTCTCGAAGTGGCGATGGTCGACGCCCACAACCTGATGCTGCTGAGGAAAAGGGACGAGAATGCCAACGGTCATTGACAGCCTGATCGTCACGCTCGGCCTCGATCCCAAGGACTTCACCGATCAGAAGAAGAAGACGTCCGAGAGCTGGCTCAAGACCGTCAACGCTTTCCGGAAGGGCGGCAAAGACGTCGAGGAAAGTTCGAAGAAGGCCGCCGAGACCGTCAACCTGATCACGCGGCGCGTGCTCGAACTCTTCGCCGTCTTCACCGGCAGCCAGGCACTCAGCGAGTTTGTGCGCAAGCTCACCAATGCAGACGCCTCGCTTGGCCGCTTCGCCTCGAGTCTCGGTGAATCGCCCCAGCGCATCGCGGCCTGGGAGAATGCAGCCGAACGCTTCGGCGGCTCGGCCGACGCCACCGCGTCGACCCTGGAGCGCGTCAACAAGCAGCTCTACAACCTCAACAAGAACGGTGAGGCGCTGCCTCGCGAGTTCTCGCAGTTGCAGGCCTGGACCGGCATGCGGATCGACCCCAACCATGGGCTCGATCGCTACCTTTCCGATGTCGCCGCGGCTTTGCAGAGGTTGCACCAGATCGACGCCGGCGCGGCTCACAATGTCGCGCAGGCGCTGGGAATCGACCCGGCGACCGAGCAGCTCATGTACAAGATGGGCTCAGGCATCGACGTCTATCTCGGGAAACTAGAGAAGAGCCTTTCGCCCAGCAATCAGGCGTTCGAGGCGGCGCAAAAGCTCCAGGCTAGCTGGAACGAATTGCTCCAGCACATCATCGCGCTCGCCAACGCCATCTATGACAAGCTCGGCCCGGTCCTGGTCGACGCGGCCGACAGGATGACGACCTGGATCGAAAAGAACCAGGACTGGATCCGGACCGGCATTGTCGACGCGGTGAAGAAATTCATCGACTGGCTCGAAAAGATCGACTGGAACGCCGTCGAGACCGGCATGCAAAATTTCGCGCACGGCGCGAAAGAGGTTGTCGACGGGGTCGGCGGCATCGTCCATGCCACCGAGATCCTGTTCGGCCTGTGGCTCGGCGCGAAGTTTCTGCGCGTTCTCGCCAATATACGCATGCTCGCTGCGGGAGGTGCCGGCGGCGTCGCCGCTGGCGGTGCTCGTGCGGGCCTGGGCTTTCTCGGCACCATCTCAACGGGCGTTGGAATGCTTCTTGCCGGCGCGGCCGCCGTCAAATGGGGCGGTGCGCATGTGCGCCACGACCTCGACAACCGCGACCATGGCAGCATAGGCAATTGGGTCATGGCTCATCTGCGCAAGGCGCCGGGAAGCCATCCCGGCAAGGATGCCGACGACAAGATCGCCGTCGACGGCAAGCCGATCTCGAGGAGCAATCCCGTGCCGGTCACGATGGCCGAGCAGAGCAACTCGGGCGGCGGCTTCTGGAGCAATCTCCTCAGTGGCATCGGCGCTGCGTTCGGCGGCGGCAGCGCATCGTCCAAGGCCGGCGGTCTCGTCGGCGGCATGGTGGGCGGGACCGGTCCTACCGGCCCGCAGCACGCCTCTGGTGGCACCCGAGGCTGGTGGACGCCAGAACGGCAATCGCAGGCTTACCAGACCCTCACGGGCGGCGGCCTGTCGGATGCCGGCGCGCGCGGCCTCATCTCGCGCTGGATGAATGTCGAGGCGGCTGGGGGTCCCTCGACCGTCAACAGCATCGGCGCGTCCGGTGTGGCGCAATGGCTGGGCTCGCGAAAGGCGCGCCTCATGGCCTTCGCGAAGGCGCGCGGCAAAGACTGGAACGATGCCGACACGCAGTATCAGTTCGTCCTGTCCGAACTGAACGGCTCCGAGAGCCGGGCCGGGAGCATGCTGCGCAATGCCAAGACCGACGCGCAGGGCGCAACCGGTGCCTCGATGTTCGAACGCGCCGAGGGCTACAATGCCTGGTCGGGCATGGACGCCTACACCGGTAAAACCTATCGGGGCATGAAGGCCATCAACACTGGCGCCGCCTCGGCGGCGCTGTCGAACATCTCGAGCACCCACACAGCCACGACGTCGACCAGCTCGGTCGAGGCCCATATCGGCAAGGTCGAGGTTCACAGCCAGGCAACCGATGCCAACGGCGTTGCGGCCGACATCAACGACGCGCTCAGCCGGCGTCTCTTCACCGCGCAGGCAAATAGTGGATTGGCGTGATGGCCGGCATTCTTGAACTTCTGACCCAGGATGCCTTCGGGTTGCTGTCGAGCGCATTCGGCCTGCAACCGTGGGGCATCTATTTCGGCGGCGTGCCGGTGATCGTCGCCGACAACGTCGTTGAAGTGCAGTATCGCCAGCAATGGTCGATCTCTGACTTCCCGGTCGAGCAGGGGACCTTCGAGAGCTACGACAAGGTCCAGATACCCTACGATGCGCGGCTCCGCTTCACGGCCGGCGGATCGGCGGCTAACCGCGCTGCGATGCTGGCCTCGATCGCGGCCGTCGCTGGCGACACCAACCTCTACGACGTGGTGACGCCGGAGGCGGTCTATCTCTCCTGCAACATCACCCACTACGACTACAGCCGGCGCTCGAATGAGGGGATGGGGCTTCTGTCGGTCGATATCTGGCTGATCGAAGTGCGCCAAGCCGCCGGCGCCGCTATGTCCAACACCCAGGATCCAAGCGGGGCATCTCAGGTCAACGGCGGCACTGTCCAGACCGTGCCGGCGAGCAGCGCGCAGCTCGAGCAATTCCAGACGTCGTCTGGGCTACCGGCCGGGCGCCTCTGATGGTCATCATCCCTCTGCAGGCGGTGCCGAACCAGGCGGTCGGCGTGACGCTGGACGGGCAGGTCTCGCAGATCAGCCTCTACCAGAAGAACACGGGTCTGTTCATCGACCTCTATGTCGACAACGTGCTCGTGATAGGCGGGGTGATCTGCCAGAACCTCAATCGGATCGTCCGGTCTCTCTATCTCGGCTTCTCCGGCGATCTGCTCTTCATCGACAACCAGGGCGACACGGACCCGTATTACACCGGGCTCGGCACCCGCTACAGCCTCGCCTACGTGTCGGCGAGCGAGCTTCCGGCGGGCGTCGGCTGATCAGTTGCAGCGTTTGAACCGGTCGCCGGCAAAGCAGGTGTGGAGCTGCTTCAACTGCGCCGCTACCGCCTCGCGCTGGTCGCAAGCCTTGATGGTGTCGGGATCATCGCCCGATCCGCCGCGGCACTGCTCACAGGTCGAGATAGGTCTTCTCGAGCGCGGCCTTGTTCGGCTTCGCCAGCGCCGGCGCGACGGTGAAAAGCAGGAGGGCGGTCGCGGCGGCAAGGACTTTCGGCATGGTCGTAACTTTCTTCATGTGAGGCGGTGATCGGATGGCATTCAGCCAGAAGCGAATTTCCGTCGAGTTCGAACTCGCCAATGGACAGTTTGAAGGCGGCGGCAACACCGCAGAAGTCGCCGGTTTGCGCGTCGCCTGCAACATCGTCAACGCCGGGCAAGGCTCCGGGCAAGCGGAAATTTCGATCTGGGGCCTGCCGCTCGCTCTGATGAACCAGCTATCCACCGTCGGTTCACAGTATCTCCAGATGTACAAGAACGGCATTTCGGTGCTCGCTGGAGACGACGAGACCGGGCAGAACGTCGTGTGGACGGGCGCCATCGTCTATGCCTACGTCGACGCGCAGGCGATGCCGGATGTGTGCTTCCGGATCAGCTCGCTCCCGGGCGTTTTCCATGCCGCGAAGCCGATCCCGCCACTGAGCATCAAGGGCTCCGGCGACGCCTCGCAGATGATGAAATCTCTCGCGGGGCAGATGGGCCTCGCGTTCGAGGACGCTGGCGTCAAGGTGAAGTTCGCCAACCCCTACTATCCGGGCACGGCATGGACGCAGATGCTGGCGATCGCGCGCGACGGCGGCTTCGACGTCGGCATCGATCGCGGCACGATGGTGATCACGCCACCGGGCAAGGCGCGAAACAGCGACACGGTTCTGATTTCGGCAGAGACCGGCATGGTCGGCTACCCGTTCTTCCAGCAGGCCTTCGTGCTGGTCCGCGCGCTCTACAATCCGGCGGTGAAGTATCAGGGCAAGGTGCAGATCCAGAGCGACCTGACGCCGGCAAACGGCACATGGAAGGTCAACCGCCTCGAGTATCAGTTGGAGGCAATGATGCCCCACGGAAAGTGGTTCATGCTCCTCGAATGCATCGCCGTTGATGCCTCGGCGCCGGCATGAGCGGCCAAGGCTATTTCGGTCAGCAGACCACATCTGACGACACCGCCGAGATCAACCGGCTGCGCTTCCTCATTCGCCAGGAGCTGGCGCAGGCGCGCACGGGCATCCCCGTCAAGGTCGCCGCGGTGCATGGTGGCGGCGTCGGCGCGCCGCCCACGGTGGATGTGATGCCGCTGATCAATCAGACGGACGGGCAAGGCAACCAGACGCCCCACGGCGTCATCTACGGCATCGCCACGATGCGCAACCAGGGCGGCACCAACGGCATCATCAACGATCCGAAGGTCGGCGACATCGGCCACATGACGATCTCGGACCGCGACATCTCGGCGCTGAAAGCCAACGGCGGAGCGCAGTCAAACCCGGGCAGCTTCCGGCGCGGCAACATGTCGGACGGCATCTATCAGGGGGCCATCGCCAATCCGGCCAACCAGGACCAGGCCGTCCAGTTTACCGAGGGCGGAATCAAGCTCTTCGACAAGAACGGGCAGATCATCGAGTTCGCGGCCGGCTCCGTCACCATCACCACCGCGCAGCTGCGGGTGACGGGCGACGTCATCGCCGGCGCCGGTGGCGAGAACATCAGCGTGCTCAACCATCTTCACACCAACGTCCAGCCCGGCGGCGGCACGTCAGGCCCACCGGAGCCCGGAACATGAAGACGCTCCTTCTCGACACCGACACCTGGGACTTAGTGGCGGACGCGTCGGGCAACATCGCTGTCGCCGACGAGCCCTACGCGCTGGCGCAGGACGCGGCGAGCGCGATCAGGCTGTTCGCGGGCGAGCTCTACTACGACACCACGCAGGGCACTCCCTACTTCGACCAGATCCTGGGCAAGGCGCCGCCGGTCTCGCTCATGAAGGCGTACTTCAATCGTGCCGCCTTGACGGTGCCTGGCGTGGTCTCGGCGCAGACCTTCATCCAGTCCTGGACCGATCGGACTGTCACCGGCCAGGTGCAGGTGACGGACGCGGCCGGCAACACCACCGCAGCGAGCTTCTAGCACATGGTCGACACCACCAACGTTCCCCCACCGCAATGGACGGACACGGGGTTCCTGATCCCGTCGGCCGCGGAGGTGCTGGCGGGCGTGACCGAGGACATCAACGGCGCGTTCGGCGGCGTCCTCAATCCCGCGCTGAACACGCCGCAAGGGCAGCTCGCCAGCAGCGAGACGGCGGTAATCGACGAGGTCAACTCGACGTTCCTCTATTTCACCAACCAGGTCGATCCCGCCTATGCGACCGGCCGGATGCAGGATGCGATCGCGCGCATCTACTTCATCGAGCGCAACCCGGCCCAGCCGACGGTCGTGCAGGCGCTCTGCAGTGGCTTGCCGAGCGTCGCCATCCCGACGGGCTCGTTGGCCCTTGCCGAAGATGGCAACCAGTATCTGTGCACCGAGGATGGCGTCATCGGCGTCGACGGCACTGTCACCTTGCCGTTCGAGTGCCTGGTGGTCGGGCCGATCCCATGCCCTGCCGGAAGCCTCGACCAGATTTTTCGAGCGATCCCCGGATGGGATTCGATCACGAACCCGGATGACGGCGTGCTAGGCAACAATGTCGAGAGCCGGTCGGCTTTCGAGGCGCGCCGTGCTGCCTCCGTCGCGTTGAATTCGCAGGGCTCGCTTCCGTCGGTCCTGGGCGCGGTGCTGGCGGTGCCGAACGTCATCGACGCGTTCGTGACAGAGAACGCCAGCAATGACGTGCAGCAGATCGGCGGCGTCTCGATCTATCCGAACTCGCTCTATGTCGCGGTGGTCGGCGGCGATGCTGACGATGTCGCGCAAGCGATCTGGTCGCGCAAAGCGCCCGGCTGCGCATACAACGGCAATACGACGGTCACGGTCTACGACCAGAGCCCCGGCTATGTCCCGCCGTACCCTGCTTATCGGGTGAGCTTCGAGATCCCCGATCCGTTGGCGATCCTGTTCGCGGTCAACATCGTCAACACGCATCTCGTCCCCGCCGATGCCGCGACGCAAATCCAGAATGCCATCGTCAGCGCCTTTGCTGGCGGCGATGGTGGGCCGCGCGCGAAGATCGGCACCACGCTATTTGCGAGCCGCTTCTACGCGCCCGTGGCTGCCCTTGGCTCGTGGGCGCAGATCATCTCGATCGAGGTAGGCTCGAACAACAACCCCAGCGCCGTCTTCACGGGCCAGATCGCCGGAACGATACTGACGGTCTCCGCCGTTGCCTCGGGGGCGCTGGCGGTCGGGCAGATCATTTCCGACACCACCGGCGCGCTGACCGTCGGCACCACCATCACCGCGCTCGGCACCGGCTCGGGCGGCACCGGTACCTATGTCGTCTCGAACAACAAGAACGTGTCAATCGAGACCATGACGGCCGCGATCCCCAATCGCTTCGACATCGCCGTCGACATCGACCAGGTGCCGACGATCTCCCCCAACGACATCTTCGTCACCCTAACCTGATCGATCATGGAAGACACAGGACCTCCCTATCCCAGGCCACCGGCCGGGATACCGAACGGCTTTGGCCAATTCGCCATTGGCATCAGCCCGATCGGCGATTTCCCGCCTTTCGACGTTTGGCGCACTGTCATCAGCCAGTATGCGAATGCGCCCACGCTGACGCAGCTGATTGGGAACATCTTCTCGTATCTCGACCAGACGGCCAACTTCGATGCGTTCTTCGACTACATCTGGAACGTCGACACGGCGCAGGGCTACGGGCTCGACGTCTGGGGCCGCATCGTCGGCGTCAGCCGGGTTTTGCAGGTCACGACCGGGAACTGGTTCGGCTTCGATGAGGCGAAGCCGGGAGCCGATCCGTTCGGGCAAGGCGCGTTCTATTCCGGCGCTCCGCTCACCTCGAATTTCGCGCTGTCGGACGAGGCATACCGCCGGCTCATCTTCGCCAAGGCTGCAGCCAACATCACCAACGGCTCGATTCCGGCGATCAACCAGATCCTGCTCAGCCTCTTCCCCAACAGGGGCAACGCCTACGTTACCGAGGGCGGCAATTACGGGACATGGTTCGGCTTCGAGGAATCGCTGAACTCCGTCGGCTTCAACCAGGCATCGTTCTACGCGGGCTCGCCGATCGAGACGATGGCGATGACCTACACCTTCGCCTTCCAGCTGACCCCTGTCGAACTCGCGATCGTCCAGAACTCCGGCGTCTTGCCGAAGCCGACCGGCGTCAAGGCGTCGGTCGTCATCATCTAAGGGTCCCTCCATGAAGCTTTCCGCCTTGCCTGCCAAGTTCCCCGTAGCTTGGGGAGCTTCGGCGAGCCCGAGCTACATCCGCTCCATCCCGCTCGGCTCGCAGATCGGGATTGTGAATGGCGCGGCCTCACTGACCGACGGCTTTCCGCCACTCAACTTCCTGCCGGTCGGATCGGGCGGCGTGCCGCCGTTCGGCCAGGACATAAACGGCATTCTGCAGCAGATCACGCAATGGTCGCAGTGGCAGAATGCAGGCGGTCTGGTCCCCTACGATCCGGCCTTCTCGGCAGCGATCGGCGGGTATCCCAAGAGCGCGTTGCTGGCTGGCGCGGCGACTGGCGTCGTTTGGCTGAGCACGGCCGACGACAATACGTCCGACCCTGATACGAGCGGCGCGAATTGGGTCAACATCGGAGCCGCATCCGCGCCCATCATGGTCGGTACCGATGCGGGCTCGGCCAATGTCTGCACCGCCACGGTCCTGCCGGGGCCGAGCGCTTATGTCGACGGCCAGATCTTCGTCGTCCAGAAGGCCGCCTTCGACAACAACGGCGCCATGACGGGCAACATTGACGGGCTGGGCACCCATCCTATCGTGAACATGGACGGGACCGCGCTGACGGCAAAGCAATGGCCAGGGAGTGCCACCGGCATACTGGAGTTCAACAACGCAACGACGTCGTTCCGTCTGCTTAACCCGGCTGTGACCGTAGCCGCCAACGCGGGCCTTGCCGCGACCGATCAGCAGGTCCTTTCGCTGAGCATCACGAGTTTGCCGGCACCCACCGGAGCACTTTCCTTGAACGACAGCCTTCCGCTGCATGTGGTGTCGGACGGTGCGGATCGCGAGGTCACGCTAGCGGCGCTCGCCACAATTCTCCCTGGCGCGATGAAGGCCATGCGCGTCATGACGGCGGAACCTACACGCCCACGGTCGGTGCCAAGAGCATGCTCGTCTTTGCCACGGGCGCAGGCGGCGCAGGCGGCGGCAATGCCACGACAAACGGCTTCACCGGCGGCGGCGGAAGCGCGGGCGGAACGGCGGTCTATTTCGGCCCGGTCTCGCAGCAGACCGTCACCATCGGTGCCGGCGGCGTCCCCAATCCATCATCCGGTTCCGATCTCATCGGCGGTTCCGGCGGAACAACCTCTTTCGGCGCTCTTGCCGTCGCTACCGGCGGCATTGGCGGTTCTTCCAGCGGCACCAACTCATTTGGAGCGGGCGGCCAGGGGGTGGGAACCGGAACCGCCGGAACCCTCTTGGTGCCCGGCGGTGGCGGCTCGCCTGGTTCAGGCCATGAAGGCGGTTGCGGGGGCACCTCGTTCT